>JBDSAN010000576.1:0-9670 GCA_039922115.1 Jatrophihabitantaceae bacterium | reverse complement strand
TACGGGGGCCCGCCGGCAACGCGCCCAGCGAGCCGCGCGGTACCAGCGGTCCAAAGCCTAGCCAACGCCAAGCCGTCCGGCTCAGGACGCGGCAGCCTGCTCGAAGTCCTGCCGTGGCATCTGCAGCTGCCCCATCGAGACCACCTCGCGCGGAAAGAACAGCGCCGCCGTCCAATCGGCCAGCACCCGCACCTTGCGGTTGAAGGTCGGCACCCGGGACAGGTGATAGGTCCGGTGGATGAACCAGGCCAGCGGCCCGCGCACCTTCACTCCATAGAGTTCGGCGACGCCCCGGTACAGCCCGAGCGAGGCCACCGAACCTGCATAGGCATGCTTGTAATCCTTGAGCTGCTGGCCATTCACCGTCCGCACCAGGTTGTCGGCCAGCACCTTGGCCTGCCGCACCGCGTGCTGCGCCGACGGCCCGCACAGCGCGTCCGGATCGTCCTTGGACAGGTCCGGTACCGCAGCGGTGTCACCGGCTGAGAACACCCCGTCCACGCCCTTGACGGTCAGGTTCGCCCGGCACGGCAGCCGGCCCTTGTCGTCCACCGGCAATCCGGAATCTATCGACAATCTATGGGCTTTCACCCCTGCGGTCCAGACCAGGGTGTCCACTGCGAACGATTCGCCGTCGCTGAGCACGATCTGGCCGCCGACCGCGGAGTTCAGCCGGGTGCTGAGCCGGACGTCCAGCTTGCGCTCGATCAGCCGATCCACCGTGTAGGCGGCCAGCTTCACCGACACCTCGGGCATGATCCGGTCAGCGGCCTCGACCAGCACCCAGTGCAGCTGGTCCGGTTCGAGGTTCGGGTAGTACCGGCAGGCGTAGCGGGCCATGTCCTGCAACTCGGCCACCGCCTCGACCCCGGCATAGCCACCGCCGACGAACACGAAGCTCAGCGCGCGGGCCCGGGCCGCCAGGTCCTCAGTGGACGAGGCGAAATCGAGCCGGGACAGCACGTGATTGCGCAGGAAAATCGCCTCGCCGATGGTCTTGAAGCCGATGCCCTGCTCAGCCAGTCCGGGAATCGGCAAGGTCCGCGCCACCGACCCCGGCGCGACCACGATCAGGTCGTAGGCCAACTGGTAACTGGCGCCGTCGGCCGGCCGGATGGTGACTGACCGCTGGTCATGCGAGATCCGGGTGACGGTGCCGGTGATCACCCGGCATTTCTTGAGCACCCGCCGCAGCGGAACCACGACGTGGCGTGGTTCGACACTGCCGGCGGCCGCCTCCGGCAGGAACGGCTGGTAGGTCATGTTCGGCTGCGGGTCGACCACCACGATCTCGGCCCGACCAGCCGAGAGCTTGCGCTGCGCCCGCAATGCGGTGTACATCCCGACGTATCCGCCACCGACGATGAGAATTCGTTTCGGTCCGGCACTCATGGCCTCAACCCTACTCAGCCAGTGCCCTGCACCGGCCGGACCGTAAGGCCTGGCCGGCGGCAACCCTAGACTGGACCTGACCAACACGACGAAGGGGCACAGATGGCTGGCGCTGCGGGCAGGATCGCGTTCAAGCTGGTGGGGACGGTGGTGGCCATCCCGGTCGGCAAGCTGGTCACCAAGGCGACCATGAAGGCCTGGCAGACCGCCCGGCCGGACGACCCGCCGGTGAACCCGAAGGACGTCGAGACCAACTGGCGGGACGCGCTGATCTGGGCCGGCCTGACCGGGGTCGGGGCCGGCATTGCGCAGCTGCTCACCACCAAGGGCGCCGACACCGTCTGGCGGGCGATGACCGGCCAGCCGGCACCGCGTCCGAAGCAGAGCCTGGCCGCCGCCAAGGCCGAAGCCGCCAGCTAGCGCAGGCTGAGCGCGATGCCGTCCAGGATGTCGTGCTCGCTTGCGATCACCTGATCGGCATGGGCGAATTCCATCACCGTGCGCAGCACCAGCGCGCCACCGCCGATCACGTCCACCCGGCCCGGGTGCATGACCGCTAGCGCGGCCCGCTGCTGCCGGGTCATCGCCAGCAACCGCTCGGTGAGCTCGGCAACCTGCTGGTAGCTGATCACCGCACCGTGAATCGCCAGCGGGTCATAGGCCGCCAGGTCCAGCGCGAGCGCCGCGATGGTAGTCACGGTGCCGGCAACTCCGACGAACGCGGCCGCCGAGGTGAGCGGCACGTCCCGCTGAGCGGCGGTCAGCGCACCGGCCAGGTCGGCCAGGGTGGCGGTGACCTCGGCCTGCGTCGGCGGGTCGGCGTGCAGGTGCCGCTCGGTCATCCGGACGCAACCGACGTCCATGCTGTGCGCCGCGATCACCTTGCTGGCACTGCCTGTTGCCGATCCCGGCGAGCCCAGCACCAGCTCGGTCGACCCGCCGCCGATGTCGGCCACCAGCAGCGGATCCGGCGCCCCGGGCAGCCCGGCTACCGCTCCCATGAAGGACAGCTCGGCCTCGGCCAGGCCGCTGATCACCTCTGGCTGAACGCCGAGCGCCCGCTCGACCATGTCCCGGAACTGCCCGGCGTTACTGGCATCGCGCGAGGCCGAGGTGGCGACCATCCGCACCCGGCTCGCGCCGGCCTCGCTGATCAGCGCGGCGTAGTCGAGCAGCGCCAGCCTGGTCCGCTCGATTGCCTGATCAGACAGCCGACCGGTTCGATCGACACCCTCGCCGAGCCGTACCACTCGCATCTGCCGGCACACGTCGAGCAGGCCGGCAGCAGGCTCGGCGGCTGGTTCGGCGATCAGCAACCTGATCGAGTTCGTCCCGCAATCAACAGCGGCAACCCGAGCGCTCACGGCTGCTCGCCGGCTGGCACGCACGGGCCGGTCGACCACCAATCGGCCAGCAGCGCCAGCGCCTGATCACCGAGCGGGTTCACCCCGGGTCCCTCAGCCAGCGCGTGCGCCACCAGCACGTGCAGGCACTTGACCCGATCCGGCATGCCACCGGCTGAAATGCCCTCGATCTCGGCAACCGCGCCATGCTGGCGGCGCCGCGCGAGATACTGCTCATGGGCCGCCCGGTAGCCAGCTGCCAGCACTGGATCCTGTTGTAAATGCTGGGTCATCTCGGCCATCAGGCCGGATGCCTCCAGGGTTCCGATCAGCCCGGAGGCCTTCGGGCAGGTCAGGTAGAACAGGGTCGGGAACGGGGTGCCGTCCGGCAGCCGGGGCTCGGTCTCGACCACGTCCGGGTTACCGCACGGGCAGCGATGGGCCACCGCCGCGATTGCCCTCGGTGGCCGGCCGAGCTGAGCCGCCACCACCCGCTGATCGTGCTCGCTGACCGGTACGCTCACTTGGAGGCGGCTTGGACGCTGGACCACAGCGTCGAGTTCCAGCTCGGCTGGTGGCCGGCCTTCACCACGCTGACCACCTTGTGCGGTGAAGGCGCTGGACCGGCACTCAGCGGCTGCCCCTGAGCGTTCAGCACGGTGTACAGCGTGTCGCCCGGCCGGATGTACTGCAGCCGCACCCGAGCCTGCCGCTCGATGTAGGCCGGGTCCTTCCACTGCTCGGTCTCGGTCTGCAGCTGGGCGACCCGGGCGTTGAGTTCACGCTGCTGGCGCTCGGAATTGGCCACCGAGGCGCGCCGGCTCAGGTAGGTCTGAAACGGCGAGGCCAGGATCAGCACCAGAAACAGCGCCATCGCCGCGACCATCATGGTGCGCCCGGTCAGCTTGACCCGGCGACCCCCCCGCTGCAGGTGTGGCACCTTCATCGGGCTAGCTGTCCTGGCGCCGGTAACGGGGGAACGCCTGCGCGCCGGCATAGCGAGCCGCGTCGTCGAGTTCCTCCTCGATGCGCAGCAGCTGGTTGTACTTCGCGACCCGTTCGGATCGGGCCGGCGCGCCAGTCTTGATCTGACCGCAGTTGGTGGCTACCGCAAGGTCGGCGATGGTGGTGTCCTCGGTCTCGCCGGACCGGTGGCTCATCATGCACCGGTAGCCGGAGCGGTGTGCCAGGTCGACCGCGTCCAGCGTCTCGGTCAGCGTGCCGATCTGATTCACCTTGACCAGCAGGGCATTCGCCGCACCGGTCGCGATGCCGCGAGCCAGCCGTTCCGGGTTGGTGACGAACAGGTCGTCGCCGACGATCTGGATCGCCTCGTCCAACTCGGTGGTCATCGCGATCCAGCCGTCCCAGTCCTCCTCCGACATCGGGTCCTCGATCGAGACGATCGGGTAGTTGGCGATCAGGTCCTGGTAGTAGGCGATCATCTGATCGGAGGTCTTGGCCGCACCCTCGAACTGGTAGGCGCCATCAGAGTAAAACTCGGTGGCCGCCACGTCCATCGCGAAGACGATGTCGGTGCCCACCCGTAGGCCGGCCTTCTCCACCGCCTCGGAAATCACGTCCAGCGCGCTGCGGTTTGAGTCCAGGCTGGGCGCGAAACCGCCCTCGTCGCCGAGCCCGGTGGACAGCCCCTTCGACTTGAGCACCGACTTGAGCGCGTGGTACACCTCCGCGCCTTGCCGCAGCCCCTCGGCGAAGGTGGCCGCGCCGATCGGCGCGATCATGAATTCCTGGACGTCGACGTTGGAATCGGCATGCGCGCCGCCGTTGAGGATGTTGAGCATCGGCACCGGTAGCAGGTAGGCGTTCGGGCCGCCCAGGTAGCGGAATAGCGGCAGGTCCGCCGAGCTGGCCGCGGCCTTGGCGACGGCCAGCGAGACGCCCAGGATCGCGTTGGCGCCGAACTTGGACTTGTCGTTGGTGCCGTCCAGGTCGATCAGAGCAGCATCGAGGATCCGCTGCTCGCTGGCCTCGAAACCGATCAGCTCCGGGCCGATGTCATCGAGCACCGCCGAGACCGCCTTGAGCACGCCCTTGCCGCCGTAGCGGGCCTCGCCATCGCGCAGCTCGACCGCCTCGAACGCGCCGGTGGACGCGCCGGAGGGCACCGCGGCCCGGGCGAGCGTGCCGTCGTCCAGGGCAACTTCGACTTCGACCGTGGGGTTACCGCGTGAATCCAGAATTTCCCGGGCTCCGACGGCTTCGATGCTGGCCACAACTGATCCCTTCACTTGCAATCAACAGCGCGTGCATTGGCGACGTGGTCTAAGGTCCGCGCCGGACTTCCAGCCTATCGGGCGGTCCCGCCGATGCCGTGCAGCTACTCGCCGATGGCGCCGTCGATCGCTTGCCTGATCAGGTCGGCATGTCCGTTGTGCCGGGCGTATTCCTCGATCATGTGCACCAGGATCCAGCGCAACGAGAACGGCTCGCCGTTGCTGCCCACGCCGACCGAGAGCTGGTCGAGCTCGGCTTCGGCCACAATCGTCCGGGCCCGAGCAACCTCGGCGGCATACCTGGCGAAGGCCTCGGTGACCACCCCGTCATCAGCCTCGGCGATCAGCAGGTCGGCATCGCCCGGTCCCCAGATCAGCTCCTCCGGTTCGCCGAGGAAGGTCTCGGCGAACCAACCGAATTCGACGTCGGCCAAGTGTCGCACCAGGCCGAGCAGCCGAAGGTCTGAGGTCGGTACGGCGGTGGCAATCAGCTGCTCGGGGCTGAGGCCGGCGCACTTGAGCAGCAACGTCTGCCGCTGGTAATCGAGAAAACCGACCAGCGTCGCCTTCTCGTCGGCGGCCACGGGTGGCTCGAGGCGCTTGTCGGCCAGGTGGTCATCGGCCTGCGGTCGGTCAGCCATCTACCCTCCGTTGCGGGTGTTTCGTGCTGCCTGCTCGGCAGCCTGGATAGTGCTGCGGTAGTCCCGCGCGCTCTGCCGCAGCGCCTGCTCGGGATCGATGCCGGCTTGCACCGCCTCGGCAACCAGCGCCAGCAGCCGGGCGCCGATTCCGGTATCGGCGGGCACCGGACTATCGGCAGGCACGGCGCTATCGGCAGGCACGGCGTTATCGGCAGGCACCGGACTATCGGCGGGCACTGGCAGGCCAGCACGCTCAGCCCGGCTGACCAGCTTGGCGGCCAGCGCCAGGGCCGGCTGGCCGAGTGGCACGCCATCGGTCACCGATTGCCGGTTCTTCTCAGCCTGCTTGATCTGTTCCCAGTTCGCCGCAACCACCTCAGCGGACTCGGCGGCGGTGTCGGCGAACACGTGCGGGTGCCGGCGGACCAGCTTCGCGACCAGGTCGCCGGCCACGTCCTCGATGGTGAATCGCTGGTCCGGCGTGGCTTCCTCGGCCAGCCGCGCGTGAAAAAGCACCTGCAACAGCAGGTCGCCCAGCTCCTCCCGCAGCGCTTGCGGGTCACCGGTCTCGATCGCTTCCAGCGTCTCGTAGGCCTCCTCGAGCAGGTAGGGCGCCAGCGAGAGGTGCGTCTGCTCGGCGTCCCACGGGCAACCGCCCGGTGAGCGCAGCCGGTCCATCACCTCGACGGCGGCCTGCAGCCGCGAGCCGGGTCCGGTCACTGGCCAGCCGGCGCCTTCACATCGGCGGGCAGCGTCGCGTTCAGCGTCAGCGGCCCCGGCAGTTGCTTCTTGCCGAGCGAGGCGAAGGCGAAGGTCGCGGTGTTCCAGGAGCCGAAGCGCGGGTTCACCGACACGCCGATCTTCTGCTTGACCAGGTCGGCCAACACCGCGGCTTCCTGGGTAGCGTTGATCTTCTTGGCGTAGGCGATTTCGAGCTCGAAGGCCCGGATCACGGTGGCGGCGAAGGTTGGCTTCAGGCCCGAGGAGGAAACCAGGCCCTGCAACGTCTGGTCACCGGCGCTGCCGCTCGCCTGCTGGCCGATCACGCTGGACACGGCCGTATCGTGCAGCGCGGCCAGCTCCCGGTCGGTCGGGGTGCCGCCGGCCTTGGCGAAGGCGGCCAGGAACAGCTTCTCCCGGATCTGCCATTCCAGCGACAGCGCTCGGGAGGTGCCGGCGTCAGTCTGGGTCGGTCCGAGATAGCGCGACACGTCGGACTCGGAGATCCGCTGGTTACCGACCACGGCAGCGGTGCCCACCTTGGAATCGCAGCCGGTCAGGCCGAGGCAGCCGAGCGCGAGAACGGGCAGCACGAGCAGCGAACGGATCTTCACTTCGCGATTCTCCGAGTTCCTCTTCGGTGACCGGTCGGGTCGACCGCCGGGCAGGCAGTACGCATAGCGGCAACCAGTTTCGCACGCGCAGCCGAGCCGACCGGGTGAGGGTCGGGTCAAACCCGCCGGATCCCTCGGCCCGCCGATCCCGGACGTGCTACACACGAGCGATGGACAGCACCGACGCGCTCGAGTACGCGCTGAGCAAGCCCGGCGCCTGGGCCGACAGCCCCTGGAGTGAGGACCACCACCTGGCCAAGGTCGGCAACAAGATCTTCCTGTTCCCCGGCGAGGTCGACGGGCGGGCGGCGATCACGGTGAAGAACACGCCCGAGGCGGTGGAGGAGATCAAGCTCCGCTATCCCGAGGACGCCGGGCCGGCGCGATACCTGAACAAGCGACTGTGGGTACGGGTGATCATCGACAAGCTCGATGAAGAGCAGGTGTGCGAGCTGATCGACGATTCCTACGACCTCGTGGTCGCCAAGTTGCCCAAGGCGCAGCGGCCCGGTTAGTCCGGCTGGCTAGTCCGGCTGGTTAGTCCGGCTGGTTAGTCCGAAGGCTTGGCCCGCTGCGGGTGGAAGGTCTCGCCGCGTTCGAGCATCCCGACGAACTCAGCGATCTTGCGAGCGCGGGTCTCGGCCCGCTTGACCTGGCCGAGCCGGTAGCTGAGCGCGTACCGGTTGGCCGAGGTAAGCACGTCGAACATCGCCTGGGCGCGTGAACTGGCCGCGATTGCCTCGGCGAAATCAGCCGGAACGACTGCGGTGGCAGGCCCAGCGTAGGCAGCTTGCCAGCGTCCATCGGCCTGGGCTGCGGCGACCGCGGCCAGCCCCGCCTCGGTCATCCGGCCCTGCTCGGTCAGGGTGGCGATCAACCCGACGTTGCGGGCCGACCATGCGCTGCGAGGCCGGCGCGGGGTGTAGCGCTGCCGGTAGCTGCCCTCATCGCGTCGCTTCACCTGCCCATCGATCCAGCCGAAACAGAGCGCTTCCTGCAGCGCGTCCTGATAGACCAGCTCGGTTACAGAACCGCCCTTCTTACCCAATACCAGCCAGACACCAGGCGATTGCGGGTTGGCTGCCAGCCACCGGCGCCATTCACTGGCCTCGGCCAGCAGCAGTTCCGGCAGCTCGGCGGCAGCCATCAGTTGGCCAGCACCGCGGCAAGCACCGGACCCAGGATCGCCTCCAGCAGCTGGGCACACCATTGCAGTAACGCCTGATCGCGCAGCGGCTCGCCGCCGAACTTGGCCTCGGCCCAGCTGCCGTCCGGCTTGACCACACCTTTGGGACGGGCCGCGGCCATAGTCGATACGGCCGCCTTGTATACCGTCTTGTCGTAGCTACGCTGCAGCCGGATCTGGGCTGATTCCGGCAGCAGCACCGGGGAGAACCGGACCGACTGGCCTTGCAACGACACGTCGGTGATGCCGAACTTTCGGCACACCACCTTGAACCGGGCCACCGCGAGCAGGTTGTCCACCTCGATCGGCATCGGACCGAACCGGTCCAGCAGCTCCAGCCGGACGGCGTCCACCGCCTCGTTGCTGCTGGCCGCCGCCAGCGACCGGTAGGCCTCCAGCCGCAGCCGCTCGCCGGGCAGGTAGTCCTGCGGCAGGTTGGCGTTGATCGGCAGATCTACCTTTACCTCGCTGATGATCTCGGCTTCGGTGCCCCGGAACTCGGCCACCGCCTCGCCAACCAGTCGGACGTACAGGTCGAAGCCCACCCCGGCGATGTGGCCGGACTGCTCGCCGCCGAGCAGGTTGCCCGCACCCCGAATCTCCAGGTCCTTCATGGCAACTGCCATGCCTGCGCCCAGTTCGGTGTGCTGGGCGATGGTGGCCAGCCGGTCGTGCGCGAGTTCGGTGAGCGGTTTCTCCGGCGGGTACAGGAAATAGGCGTAACCGCGCTCGCGGGCCCGGCCGACCCGGCCACGCATCTGGTGCAGCTGGGACAGCCCGAACATGTCGGCGCGCTCGACGATCAGCGTGTTGGCGTTGGGAATGTCCAGCCCTGACTCGACAATCGTGGTCGAGACCAGCACGTCGAAGTCGTTCTGCCAGAACCCGACCATGATCTTTTCCAGCGCATCCTGGCCCATCTGGCCGTGTGCCACCGCGATCCGCGCCTCGGGCACCAATTCGGCAAGCTTGGCCGCGGCCCGGTTGATCGACTCGACCCGGTTGTGGATGAAGAACACCTGCCCGTCGCGCAGCAGCTCCCGCCTGATCGCGGCCGAGATCTGGCGCGGATCGTAAGCGCCGACGAAGGTCAGGATCGGATGCCGCTCCTCCGGCGGGGTCAGGATGGTGGTCATCTCCCGGATGCCGGTCAGCGACATCTCCAGGGTGCGCGGGATCGGGGTGGCCGACATGGTCAGCACGTCGACGGCCGTCCGCATCGACTTGAGGTATTCCTTGTGCTCGACGCCGAAACGCTGTTCCTCATCGACGATCACCAGGCCGAGGTCCTTGAACCGGACCGTCTGCTGCAGCAACCGGTGGGTGCCGATCACGATGTCGACGCTGCCATCGGCCACCCCGGCCATGATCTGGTCCACGTCGGCGGCGTGGGTAAATCGAGAAAGTTCCTTGATATTCACTGGAAACTGGCTCATCCGGCCGGCGAAGGTCTGGATGTGCTGGTGGGCAAGCAGCGTGGTCGGCACCAGCACCGCGACCTGCTTGCCGTCCTGCACGGCCTTGAACGCCGCCCGCA
>JBDSAN010000575.1:0-27079 GCA_039922115.1 Jatrophihabitantaceae bacterium | reverse complement strand
CTGATGCTGCTCGCGGTGCTGGCCTTCGCGGCCGGCCGGCTGGCCGCCAGCAGCCAGTCGCACGCCTATGACCCCGGTGCCAGCCCGCCGGCCAGCTTCCAGCTCACCAACGGCAAGCTGTACCAGCTGTCGGCCCCGGGTGGCGTGCCCGCCCTGCGCAAGCTCGGGTTGCTGACCGACCTGGCCTGCACCTGGTCGACCGATGGCCAGCAGCTGACCCCGCTGGCGATCGCGGACACCTTCACCGACGACCGGGACCTGCTCAGCTTCGCGACCTTCAACTCGCCGGTGACCGGCCGGGTCAGCATCACCTGCACCGGGGTCAGCAAGGTGTTCGTTGACGATGCCGACAACGCCGGCTTCGACCGCAACGCCCCGCTGCTGCTGCTCAGCGTGCTGCTCGGCCTGATCGGCGTCATCGTGGCGGTGTCGGGCTGGTACGGCCTCGGCGAGCGGGCCGCCTCCGGCTACCGGGACGCGCGGCTGTTCGACACCTTCGACGATCGGGACGCCCGCTGAGCCAGCCTCGCCGCTGAGCCAACCGGTTGAGCCGGCCCGCGCGGTTAGGGCAGCTCGATGGTTTCGGCCCGCTGGATCTCGGCGAAGGCACTGTCCAGCAACCGGTCCAGTTCGGCGGCCGGCTGCGCTGATCCGTCGCCGGTGGCGCCGATCAGGTCGGCGATCAGCAGGCTGCCGTGCAGCGCCACCGTCCGCTCGTCGGTCACCGGTTGGTCATCGGGCTCGGCGGCATTGAGCGCACCGAGTAGCGCGATCACCAGCACCTGGGCATCCACCGCCGGGTACCAGCCGATCGCGGCTTGCACGCAGCGCTGCAGGACGTCCTGCGCATCGGCTCCGCTGAGCCCGCCCGGATGCAGTTCTTCCAGCAAATCTCGCACGATCTGGCCCTGTACCAGGCGCAGCCGTTGCTGGTCGGCGGCGGCCAGGAGCTGGCCGGCCAGCTCGAATTCCGCCGGGTCGCCGCTAGCTGCCGCGCTCACCGAATGCTCGATGGCCGCCCGCAGCTTGCGCACCGAGCCAGCACCGCCGGTAGCCGCCACGCCAGCATCCCTCCGCTTCTCAGAACCGCGATCCAACAGCTGGATCAGCTAGAAGGTGCGCGCGTCCAGCCGTCCGAACGGCCCGTCCAGCGAGCGTAATCGGCCGACCAGTTCGGTGAGCGCTCGCGGGTCGCTGCCGGCCTGCATGGCGTCGGCCAGCGCGAAGAACCGGTCCAGGTGGCTCCGGGCGCGTTGCCAGGCATATTCGGCCGCCGAATCGCGAGTGATCATGAAGGCCCAGTCGCTGGAACTGGCCAGCAGCGCCTCGCGGGCCAGCTGGTCGGCAGCGGCATCCCGGCCGCCACGAACGCCATCGAAGCCGGCCGAGCCCGCTGAACCGTCCGCGCTGTCCATGCTGAATCGCTCGTCCAGCACCGAGAACAGCCGCTTCTGCACGCTGACCAGCTCGTCGTTGAGCTCGGCTACGGCCTCGTTGTCCCAGACCTGCCAGTCCTTGCCCGCACCCCAGGACGAGGCGCCGAGCTCAACCCGATCGCCGACCAGGCCGGCCTGCCGGGCGCCGGTCAGGGTGCTCAGCCGAACGCCGGCCTGGGGCAGCAATCGCAATACATGATCGAGGAATTCCGGTCCCTCATACCACCAGTGCCCGAACAGCTCGGTGTCGAAGGCGGCCACCACCAGGCCCGGCCGGCCATGCTCGGCCTGGATCTCGGTCAGCCGGCTGACCACGGCGGCGACGAAGTCGTGCGCGTCGCGCAGCGCGGCGGCAGCTGCCAGTCCCGGCTGCCAGGCCTGCTTGTCCGGCCCGGGCCCGGTGACCCGAGCCGGCCGGAAGCCGGAGGCATGGTCGAAGGTGTGAAAGTCGCGGTAGCTGCTACCGCCCGGATAACCCGACCGGGACGACCAGATCCGGTTGGACAGCGTGAGGTCGCGGGCGAAGGCAACCACGTCGGAGTCGCCGACCGGACGGCCGAACGCGGTCTGATCGTGCACGGCCGGCGCATCGACCAGGAAGTGCGACACGTCGTGCTGGGCATAGAAATGCTCCATGCCCGGCGCGTAACCGCACTCCGGCGCCCAGATTCCGGCCGGTTGCCGACCGAGCCTGAGCCGGCAGTCGGCCAGCCCGGTGGCCAGCTGCGCGGCGGCGAATCGTTCGGTGAGCAAAGGCTGAAACGGATGGGTGGCCGGCCCGCCGAGCAGTTCCACGATGCCGCCGTCGACCAGCGGCCGGAGTACGGCCGACAGGCCACCGGACAGCCACCGGCCCTGCAGGTCGGCCAGGCAAGCGCTGGCCTGCGCGTGCTCGTGCTCGGCCAGCTGTCGCTGATCCGGCCGGCCGGCCAGCTCCTCGGCCCGCAGTTGCCAGCGACCGGTCCAGGAATGGATCTCGGCCAGGCAGTACGGATCGTCCATCATGGCGGCCACGATCGGGGTCACGCCGAGGGTGAGCACCTCGGAGTAGCCGTGTTCGGCGAGCTGCTCCAGCATCCGCAGCACCCGCCGCCAGGAGCCGGTGAAGGCCTGGTGCAGCCACTCCTCACCGACCGGCCAGGTCCCGTTGTGGGCGACCCAGGGCAGGTGGGTGTGCAGCACCAGGCTGACCGTCCCGATCGGTTTCATGCCGACCGCGCAAGCACGATCAGGTCGAGGCTGGCATCGGGCGCGGCGTCGGAGACCGCGAAGTCGGCTGCGGTAACCGAGGCCACCTCGGCTGCCAGCTCGACCGGCCAGCTGGCTGCCGGCCCGGCCAGCTGGGCCGCGACGAACCCGCCGCTGGCGCGGTAGCGCTCATCCAAGGCGATCAGCCGGTCCGAGGGGTGCAGGCCGCGCAACCGCAGGTCGGTGAAGCCGGCTGAGCCGACCAGTGCCAGCAGCTCGGCAGCGGTGAATTCGTGGGTGTGGAACGGATTGGCCGGGCGGTCGCCGGCTCGAGCGTCGGGAGAGAAGGTGAGCCGGTTCGGCGTCGACAGCAGCAAGCTGCCGCCCGGACGCAGTACCCGCGCGCACTCGTCGAGGAACTGCCGGTGATCCCATACATGTTCAATTACCTGCAGGCTGACGACGATGTCCACCTGATCCGTGCCCACCGGCAGGGCGGCCAGGTTGGCCCGGACCGGATTCAGGCCGGCATAGCGACCGGCCAGGTGGCCGATTGCCGCCGGGTCGTAGTCGATCGCGCAGCTGAACTCGGCCCGCTCGGCCAGCAACGCGGTGCCGTAACCCTCGCCCGCGCCGACCTCGACCAGCCGGCCGACCTCGACCAGCGGGGCCAGCGCGAGGTAGGCGGCCTCGTGCCGGCGGAACCAGTAGTTCTCCTCGGCAATCCCGGGCAACGTTCGCTCGCCGGTCAGGGGTAGCGAGCTCATCCCGGCTCGGTGGATGGCGCCGTGAGCACGACCTTGCCCACGGCTGAGCAGACCAGGCTGCCGAACCACAGCACGCCGGCCCGCTCCCGGATGCCGCTGCACATGTAGAAATCGCGGTTGGGCTGCTGCAGGTCGTGAACCAGGTTTGCCTCGCTGTCGAAGGCCTGGGCGAACACGGTCTTGGCCTCCTTGGGCTGCAACGCCTCCGGCAGCGCCCAGGCCAGCTTGCGCAGCGCGGGGTGCCGGGGCGAGAGCAGGTCCAGCAGCCGGTTGCGGGTCGAGGGCAGCGCAACCCAGAACAGCCCGTCGCTACCGAGGGAAAGGTTGTCCGGAAAGGCCGGCAGGTTGTCCACGAAGCTCGTCCGCTCGCCCTGCCTCGGCCCGGTCAGCCAGAGCCGCTCCACCGAGTACGCCCCGGTCTGGGCGAACAGCAGGAACGACTCGTCGGCGGCCAGCGCCACCCCGTTCGGAAAGTGCAGGCCGTCGGCGAGCACGCTGACCGTGCCGTCCGGAGCTCGGCGCAGCAACCGTCCGGTGCCGGCATGTTCGAGCAGGTCGCCCTTGTAGTCGCCGACGCTGAAATGGGTGGACGAGTCGCTGAAGTAGATGGTGCCGTCAGCGGCGACCGCGCAGTTGTTGCAAAAGCGCATCGGCACGCCATCGATGTCGCCCACCAGCACCTCAACCGCACCGGTGGCCGGTACCGGTTGCTCGGCGTCGTCCGGCCAGACCCGCAGCAGCCCGCGCTCGACATCGCAGACCACCAGGCCGCCGTCCGGGTGAAACTCCAGGCCCAGGCCACGGCCACCGGTCCGGGCCACCGTGGCGATCCGGTCACCGTCCGGGCTGATCCGCAGGATCCGGCCATCGGCCACCGCGGTCAGCACGCTGCCGTCGGCATCGATCAGCACGTCCTCGCTGGAGCTCGCCGGCAGCGCCAGCACCGTGAGCTCGAACGGCCGTGGGCCGGTCGGCCGGCTGGCCCGGGCCGGTGCCTTCGGCGGCTGCCAGCGCACCGGCGCGAACCGCGAGGTGGGAACTGTCATATCGACTCCAGTCGACTCCGGGAGTTGGGGTGTACCACAATGCAGGCAGCGGGCACTTCTCCAAGAATCACGGTTGACCGCTGTGGTGATCGGAAACACCTTACGGCCTCGACTGGCCCGCTAGCTACTGGCGGGTAACATGGAGTCGATTGCAGGCGCCCGAAGCTAATCGTGCGAAGTCCGTGCTGAGCAGTACCGACACAGATAGGACGTTGTACCGCCAATGAACATCGTTGTCCTCATGAAGCAGGTGCCCGATACCTATGCCGAGCGCAAGCTGAGCGATTCCGACAACACGCTCGATCGGGACGCCTCCGATGCGGTGATCAACGAGATCGATGAGTACGCGATCGAGGAGGGCCTGCGGCTCAAGGAGGCGCATGGCGGCGAGGTGACCATCCTGACCATGGGCCCGGACCGGGCCACCGAGTCGATCCGCAAGGCGCTGTCGATGAGTGCCGACAAGGGCGTGCACGTGCTCGACCCGGCGCTGCACGGCTCGTGTGCGATCACCACCGCGAAGGTGCTGGCCAAGGCGCTCGGCACGCTCGAGTACGACCTGGTCATTGGTGGCCTGGAAGCGACCGATTCCCGCCTGTCGGTGGTCCCGGCGCTGGTTGCCGAGGCGACCGGCCTGCCGCAGCTGTCCGGTGCGCGCAAGGTGACCGCCGACGGTTCGAGCATCACCATCGAGCGGGTCACCGACACCGGCTATGACGTGGTGCAGGCGTCCACGCCGGCCGTGCTGAGCGTCGTGGAGAAGATCAACGACCCGCGCTACCCGTCCTTCAAGGGCATCATGGCGGCCAAGTCGAAGCCGGTCACCACGCTGTCGCTGGCCGACCTGGGCATCGCCGAGGGTGAGGTTGGCCTGGCCGCCTCGACCACGGTCGTCGACTCCTTCGAAGTCGCGCCGCCGCGCGCGGCCGGCACCGTGGTCAAGGACGATGGCAGCGGCGGCGCCGCGATCGCGGAATACCTGGCCAGCAAGAAGCTGATCTGATGCTCGGGCGCAAGCGCGGCCACGCTGTTGGCCTCGCCGCCATGCGCCCCGTCAGGCCGACCCCAGCGCAAACGACCCGCAGCAGAATAGGAATTCAAGACAATGGCTGAAGTTCTGGTTCTCATCGATTCGGCGAACGGAACCCTGAAGAAGTCCGCCACCGAGTTGCTTACCGCCGCCCGGGTACTTGGCGAGCCGGCCGCGGTCGTGATCGGCGCGCCCGGTACCGCGGCCGCGCTGGCCGACCAGCTGGCCGAGTACGGCGCGGTCAAGGTCTATATCGCCGAGAGCGACGAGATCGCCGACTACCTGGTTGCACCCAAGGCCGAGATCCTGGCCCAGATCGCAGGCCTCGCCAGCCCGGCCGCGATCCTGGTTGCCTCCAGCCCGGAGAACAAGGAGATCGCCGCCCGCACGGCTTTCAAGATCGATTCCGGCTTCCTGGCCGACGCGGTCGAGATCGGTGCCGACGGCCAGGTGAGCCAGTCCATCTTCGGTGGCGCGGTCACCGTCTCGTCCAAGGTCGCCAAGGGCGTGCCGGTGATCAGCCTGCGCGCGAACTCGGTCGCTGCCTCGGCGCAGCCGGCCGCTGCCGAGCAGGTCAGCATCGAGGTGAGCCTGTCCGAATCGGCCAAGGCCGCCAAGATCATCGAGCGGGTCGAGGAGGCCAAGGGTTCGCGGCCGGCGCTGACTGACGCCTCGGTGATCGTTTCCGGTGGTCGGGGTGTCGGTTCGGCCGACAACTTCAAGGTCATCGAAGAGGTCGCCGATTCGCTCGGCGCCGCTGTCGGTGCCTCCCGCGCGGCTACCGATGCCGGCTGGGTTCCGCACACCATGCAGGTCGGCCAGACCGGGGTAACCGTCGCGCCGCAGCTCTACGTCGCGCTCGGCATTTCCGGAGCCATCCAGCACCGGGCCGGCATGCAGACGTCCAAGACGATCGTGGCCGTGAACAAGGATCCGGAAGCGCCGATCTTCGAACTGGCCGACTTCGGCGTGGTCGGCGACCTGTTCGCGGTCGCGCCCCAGCTGGCCGAAGAGGTCAGCAAGCGCAAGGGATAGCGTCGCCTCGACCGCGCAGTCAGTGGCGGATGACCCGTGTTTAGCGCTGGGTTGTCCGCCATTGCTGGGTGGCTAACCCAGTGGTGTTGGGCAAGTAGAATGTCGTAAACGTGGCCACCGCAACCGTCCCCGACTCCTCCGAGCGCTCGATCTTCGCGCCGCGCTACCGGGTGGTCAGCCTCGGCATCGTCGTCCTGATGACGATCATTGCCTTCGAGGCCCTCGCGGTGGCGACCGCGCTGCCTACCGCCGCGCGCAACCTGCACGGCCTGGCCAGCTACGGCTGGGCCTTCACCGGCTTCCTGGTCGCCAGCATCGTCGGCATGGTGATGTCCGGGACGCACTGCGACCGGCGCGGCCCGCGACTGCCGTTGCTGGTCGGCTTGGTGCTGTTCATCGCCGGCCTGGTGATCGCCGGGGTTGCCGCTCAGATGTGGATGCTGATCCTGGCCCGGGTGGTGCAGGGTTACGCGGTCGGGCTGGCGATCACCGCGATGTACGTGATGATCGGCGAGGTCTACCCGGACGAGGTCCGGCCCCGGATGTTCGCCGCGCTGGCAACCTCATGGGTGGTGCCCGGCCTGGTCGGGCCGGTGGTTGCCGGCTGGATCACCGAGCAGCTGTCCTGGCGCTGGGTGTTCGCCGGTCTGGCGCCGTTCGCCGCCATCGGCGGCCTGATGCTGTTGCCGTCGCTGCGCGAGTTGCGCACCGGCGCCGCACCTGCCAGCCGGATGGTTCGGTCCGGGGCCACCAGCCGGGTCTGGTTCGCGCTGCTGACCGCTATCGGCATCGCCGGGGTCGCCGGGGTGGGTGAGCGCCAGAACCTGCTCAGCGTGCTGCTCGCGGTGCTCGGCCTGGCGGCCATGCTGTACGGCCTGCACCGGCTGCTGCCGGCCGGCACCGCCCGGTTCGCACCTGGCGTGCCGACCGCGATTGCCTACCGTGGCGTGCTGTCGGGGGTGTTCGTCGGCATGGAGGTGCTGGTGCCGCTAACCCTGTCGGTGCAGCGGCACTACTCGCCGACGATGGCCGGCATGCCGCTGATGCTGACCGCGATCACCTGGGCAATCGCCTCCCAGCTGCAGGGCCGGGCGGCCAACCCGAACCGGCCCCGACTGCTGGCGATCGGGCTGATCCAGATGGCGGTCGCCGGCTTCGGGATGGCCCTGGTGGCGACCCGGCTGGTGCCCGGCTGGGGCGCCTTCGTGGCCTGGCCGATCGGCGGTTTCGGGGCCGGCTTCGCGCTGACCAGCGTGAGCGTCTCGCTGCTGGAATTCACCAACGATGCCGACCGGGGCTCGGACTCGTCCTCGCTGCAGCTGGCCGACTCGGCGCTGGCTGCCGTCTCGGCAGCCTTCTCCGGCGCGCTGGTCGCGCTGGCCGCCACCGGCCGGATCAGCTACCAGGCCGGGCTGTCCATCGCGTTCGTCACTTTCGCGGTGCTGGCGCTGCTTGCCGTCGGACGCTCCGGTCGGCTCCGGCCGGCCGAGGAGAGCCCAGCCGGCGACCGCCCCGCCGAGCCGGGCGAGCCAGCCGGGCAGCGGCTCAGATCCCCGGTGGTCGCGGCCGGGCACGAGCTCGGATCGCCGGTCGAGGCCAGCGCGCCGCGCGCCGTAAGCTCGTAGCCGATGCCTTATCTCGACCACGCCGCGACTACTCCGATGCTGGAGCCGGTCATTGCCGCGATGTCAGCGACGATGGCCCAGCTCGGCAACCCGTCATCGCTGCACAGCTCTGGCCGGCAGGCCCGCCGGGTGGTCGAGGAATCCCGCGAGCGGCTGGCCGCGGCGCTGGATGCCAGGCCGTCCGAGGTCATCTTCACCAGCGGCGGGACCGAGGCCGACAACCTTGCGGTGAAGGGCATTTACCTTTCTCGGCATGCTGAAAACCCGTCCCGCCGGCGGGTTCTGGTGAGCGCGGTGGAGCATCACGCGGTGCTCGATTCGGCGGACTGGCTGGTCGAGCATGAGGGCGCCGAACTGCTGGCGCTGCCGGTCGACGAGCTGGGTACGGTGCGGCCGTCGGTGCTGGCTGAGGTGATCGCCGAGGACCCGGCAGCGGTCGCGGTGATCAGCATCATGTGGGCCAACAACGAGGTCGGGACGGTGCAGCCAATCGCCGAGCTGGCCGCGATCGCCGGCGAGTACGGCATCCCGTTCCACACCGACGCGGTGCAGGCCGCTGGCGTGCTGCCGGTCTCGTTCGCCGAGTCCGGGGTGGACGCGCTGACGGTGACCGGGCACAAGCTGGGCGGCCCGTACGGCACCGGCGCGCTGCTGCTCGGCCGCGGCGTGGCCTGCACGCCGATCATGCATGGCGGTGGCCAGGAGCGCGACGTGCGATCTGGCACCATCGACACCCCCGGGGTGGTCGGCTTCGCCACCGCCACCGAACTCGCGGTGGCCAACCGGCCGGCCCTCGCTGCCCGGCTGGGCCTGCTGCGCTCGTCCCTGCTGGACGGGATCCTGGCTGCGGTGCCGGACGCGGTGCTCAACGGCGATCCGGTGCACCGGCTGCCGGGCAACGTCCACCTGTCCTTTACCGGTTGCGAGGGGGATTCGCTGCTGATGCTGCTGGACGCCAAGGGCATCGAATGCTCGACCGGCTCGGCCTGTTCGGCCGGCGTCGCGCAGCCCTCGCACGTGCTGCTGGCGATGGGCGCCGATGAGGCCAGGGCTCGCGGGTCGCTGCGGCTCTCGCTCGGACACACCTCCACCGAGGCCGATGTCGCGGCCGTGGTCGAGGCGATCGGGCCGGCGGTCGAGCGCGCTCGCCGGGCCGGGCTCGCCTCAGCCAGCGGCGCAGCGCTGGCAACCGGGCAGCTTCGATGAAGGTACTGGCCGCGATGAGCGGCGGCGTGGACTCGGCGGTGGCCGCGGCCCGGGCGGTCGATGCTGGCTGGGACGTCACCGGGGTGCACCTGGCCCTGTCCCGCCAACCGGCCACCCTGCGGACCGGTTCGCGTGGCTGCTGCTCGCTGGAGGATTCCCACGATGCCCGGCGCTCGGCCGACGTGCTCGGAATCCCTTTCTATGTATGGGATTTCGCCGAGCGCTTCCAGGCTGAGGTGATCGATGACTTCGTCGCCGAGTACGAGGCCGGCCGCACCCCCAACCCGTGCCTGCGCTGCAACGAGAAGATCAAGTTCGCCGCGCTGCTCGACCGCGCGCTGGCGCTCGGCTTCGATGCGGTGGCAACCGGGCACCACGCCCGGCTGGCCGAGGGCGTGCTGTCGCGCTCGGTGGATGAGGGTAAGGACCAGTCCTACGTGCTTGCGGTGCTCAACCGCGACCAGCTGGCGCACGCGATCTTCCCGCTGGGTGATTCCACCAAGGACCAGGTACGGGCCGAGGCGGCCGCGCGCGGGCTGGCGGTGGCCGACAAGCCGGACTCGCACGACATCTGCTTCATCGCCGACGGTGACACCCAGGGCTTTCTGGCTGACCGGCTGGGCGAGCGTCCGGGCGACATCGTCGATGCCGAGGGCACCGTGCTCGGCTCGCACCAGGGCACCTTCGGCTTCACCGTCGGCCAGCGGCGCGGGCTGAACCTGGGCGTGCCGGCGCCGTCCGGCCAGCCACGTTACGTGCTGTCCATCCAGCCGAAGACCAACACCGTGGTGGTGGGTGCGGCTGATGAGCTCGAGGTGGATCTGGTGCACTGCGCCCGGCCGGTCTGGCTGGCCGAGCAGCCGGTCGAACCGTTCGAATGCGTCGTGCAGTTGCGCGCGCACGGGATGGTCTCGACCGCGACCGTCACGCCGAGCGTTGACGGCTCGCTGCTGCAGGCCAGCCTGGTCCAGCCGCAGCGCGGCGTCGCGGCCGGGCAGGCGCTGGTCATGTACGACGGCGACCGGGTACTCGGTTCGGCCACCATCACCGCCACCGACCGGGTAGCCGAGAGCGCCAGCCGATGAGCTTTCCGTGGCCGGCGGGTACGGCCACCGGGATCGGTTCGCTGCCCGGCACCGACCCGGTCGAGGCCAGCCGGCTGATCCTGGGCGAGGTGCCGCAGCTGCCCTACCTGCCGCAGCTGCCCGGTCGCGGCTTCGGCGCCGACCTGATCGCGCAGGGCTGCGCGTTGCTGGTGGACCTGCCGGTCGAATGGCAGCCGCACGGCTGGACGCTGGCCAGCCATGCCGGCCGCGACTTCGGCCGGGTCCGCGATCACCTCAACCGCGACCTGGACGCGCTCACCGAGCAGGCCCAGGGCGTGCCGCTGCTCAAGGTGCAGGTCGTCGGCCCGATGACCCTGGCCGCGAACGTGGAGCTGGCCAACCTGCACAAGGTGCTGTCCGATCACGGGGCCTTCCGCGAGCTGGCCGGATCGCTGGCCGAAGGGGTCCGGTTGTTGCTGGTCGAGCTGGCCGGCCGGCTGCCTGGCACCGGCTTCGTGCTGCAGGTGGACGAACCCGGCCTGCCGCAGGTGCTCGCCGGTCAGGTGCCGACCCCGTCGGGTTATGGCACTGTCCGCTCGTTGCAGCCGCAGCTGGCCGAGGCGGCGCTGGCCGGCGTGCTCGACGCCGCCCCGGCCGGGCACCGGGTGGTGCACTGCTGCGGCCGCGACGTGCCTTACCAGCTGGTTGCCGACGCCGGGGCCGACGCGATCTCGATCGATGCCGGATTGCTCGTTGACCGCCAGCTCGATCAGCTCGGCTCGCTGCTGGACGCCGGCCGCTCGCTGTGGCTCGGCGTCGTGCCCGGCACCGACGCCCATATCAGCCTGGCGGCTGCCCGGGCCCAGGTGCTGGCGCTGTGGAACAAGCTCGGCTTCGCGCCGCAACTGCTCGCCGAGCGGATCGTGGTGACCCCGTCGTGCGGGCTGGCCGGTGCGTCGATGCCTTACGTTCGAAAGGCAATCTCGATCCTGCGTGATCTGGGCAGGTCACTGCGCGACGAACCGGAATAGCGCCGGTCAGCTGGTCCGGACGCTGGTGCCGGCCAGTTCGGCCGTCAGCGTCCGACCGCCGAATCGCAGCCCGCGCACGGTCAGCTCGCCGATCGGGGCCGGCTGCAGCGGTCGGAAGGTCAGCATGCCGGCCGGCGCGTCCGGGCGCGGGCCGAGCAAAGCGGTCAGGATCGCGACCGCTGAGGCAGCCGCCCAGGCCTGCGGACGGCAGGACGCCGGGTAGGGGACGGGCCGCCGGCCGGGTACCCGCCGGGCGCCGCTGTAGAGCTCCGGTAGCCGGTAGTCGAAGGACGGCGCGGCCGCCAGCAGGCCCTCGATCAGGACGCCGGCCGCGTCGCCGGCCCCGGCCACCCCTTCCGCCGCGGCGATGGACAGGCCGGTGATCGCGATCGCGGTGTCGTGCGTCCAGACCGAGCCGAGGTGGTAGCTGAGCGGGTTGAAGCCGGCCATCGAATCGGCCAGCGTGCGCAGTCCGAACCCGGACGACAGCGCCGGCGACCCGAGCCGCCGGGCGACCAGCGCGGACTCCGTCCCGGTCAGCAACCCGGTGCCCAGCAGGTGACCGAGGTTGGAGGCCAGCGCGTCCACCGGCCGACCGCTGCCGTCCAGGGCCAGCGCCGGGTAGTCACCGGCCGGATCGCTGATCCAGAACCGGTCGCGGAACCGGCCGGCCAGCTGCTCGGCCCAGTCCCGCCAGCCCGACCCGCCGGGCCGGCCGAAGGCATCCAGCAGCTCGGCGCCCGCGCGCGCGGCGGCATAGCCGTAGGCCTGCACCTCGGCCAGCGCGACCGGCCCGTCGGCGAGCGTGCCGTCGGCGAACTGCACCGCGTCATGCGAGTCCTTCCAGCCCTGGTTGGCCAGGCCGTGCCCGGATCGGTCGGTGTAGCGCAGGAACCCGCTGCCGTCCATGCCGTAGTCGGCGCACCAGGCCAGCGCGCGTTCCAGCTGCGGCAACAGCGCACGGACCTCCGAGTCGGCCAGCCCCCACTTCCACGCCTCGTGCAGCAGCAGGATCCACAGCGGGGTGGCATCCACCGTCCCGTAGTAGGTCGGCGGCAGCCGCATCTCCCGGTTGGCGTGGCTGGCCGCGCCGTGCGCGGTCTCGGCCCGGCGGAGCTCGTGCAAGATCTTGCCCGGTTCCTCGGCCGCTTCGAGCTCGACCTGGCCGCCTTGCCGGCGGGCCAGCGTGCGCAGCGTGCCGGCGGCGAGCTCGGTGCCCAGCGGCAGCAGCATCCGGGCCGCGATCAGCGAATCGCGGCCGAACAGGGTCAGGTACCAGGGCACCCCGGCGGCCAGGAAGTGATCGGCCTCGGCCTGCGGGTCGGCCAGTTCCAGGGCGGCCAGGTCGGCCAGTGACCGGTTCACCAGCGGGGCCAGTCGCAGGTCGGTGGCGCTGACCTCGATCGGCGGCAACACCGAGCCGGCCGCGGGGAGCACCACCTGCGGGGCCGGGTCATCGAGCAGCCGGTAGCGCACTTCGATGCGATGGGACTGCCCGGTGGCCAGCGTCAGCTGCCAGCTCAGTTCGCCGGCCTGATTGCGATCCGGCGCCGGGCTGGCGCTCGCTTCGACCTGGCTGCCGTCCGGTCCGGTCCAGCACGTCCCGGCCGGCAGGTCGTGGCTGGGCAGCGGGTCGAGCCGCTGGCCGGCCTTGACCTGAGCCAGCTCGGCCAGGTCGCTGGCCAACCGCAGGGTGACGCTGGCCCGCACGGTGGCTCGCGCGGCCGAGCTGAGCTCGATCGTCTCGACCGCCTGGGTCCCGTCGACCTCCAGCCGGCGGCGCAGCAGCACGGTCGGATCGGCGCCAGGGTCGCCGAGGCCACCCAGGACCGACAGGCTGACGGTGGCGCCGGCCCCGTCGGACTCGCCGAGGATCGGCCGCAGCTCGGCCCCGGTCACCGAGATCAGCGCGGTGCTGATGACCCGCCGATCGGCCAGGTAGATGCCGGTGACCGCACCGGGCTCGGCGCCGATCTGGCCGTCCGCGCCGACCAGCGCCATCGCCGGTGCTTGCACGGCTGCCAGCAGGTCATGCAGGTAGGGCTGCCGTTGCTGGATCGGCAGGGGCTGGTTCGGCGGGTGCTGGATCGGCCGGTGCTGTGGCTGGGTCATCGCGCTCCGCTCTGGTTCGGATCGACTTGTCGGTCGACCACGGTAACTTTGCCACCGTGAACGCCGCCGAACCCGAACACCCCGAACCTGACTCGCCGGACGGGCCCGCTGAACCGCCGATCGCCGAGCTGCCGGCTGCCGCAGCGCCGCCGGCTGCCGAGCATCTGGCCGCACAGCAGCGCCATGCCGAGCTGTCCGAACAGCTGACCGACGCCTCCTACCGTTACTACGTAGCAGATGCACCGACGCTGTCTGATGCCGACTACGACCGGATGATGCGCGAGCTGGAATCGCTGGAGGAGCGGTTCAGCGACCTGCGGACGCCCGATTCGCCGTCCCAGCGGGTGGCCGGCGTGGCGTCCTCGCAATTCACCGCGGTGAAGCACCTGGAGCGGATGCTGTCGCTGGACAATGCCTTCAGCGCCGAGGAGCTCGATGCCTGGGCTGGCCGGGTCGAGCGCGAGCTCGAAGGCGGCCTCGTGGGCATCGCCTACCTGTGCGAGCTCAAGGTCGACGGGCTGGCGATCAGCCTGGTGTACGAGCACGGCCGGCTGGTGCGCGGCGCGACCCGGGGCGATGGCCGCACCGGGGAGGACGTCACCCCCAACGTCCGGACCATCGTCGGGATCCCGGACCGGCTCGCCGCGGCGGCTGGGTTCGAGGTTCCGGAGCTGATCGAGATTCGCGGCGAGGTGTACTTCCCGCTGGCTGAATTCGCCGCGTTGAACGCCACGCTGGTCGAAGCTGGCAAGGCGCCGTATGCGAATCCGCGCAATACCGCCTCGGGGTCGCTGCGCCAGAAGGATCCCCGGATCACCGCCTCCCGCAAGCTGCGGATGGTGGTGCACGGGGTCGGCCGGGTTGAGGGCGGCCCGCGGGTGCAGGCCCAGTCCGAGTGGTACGGCCTGCTGCGCGATTGGGGCCTGCCGACCTCGGACCGCGTGCAGGTTGTGACCAGCCTGGCCGAGGTGACCGGCTACATCAGCTATCACGGCGAGCACCGCCACGACCCTGCCAACGTCGAACACGACATCGACGGGGTCGTGGTGAAGGTCGATTCGATTGCCCAGCAACGGCAACTGGGTTCCACCAGCCGGGCGCCACGGTGGGCGATCGCGTTCAAGTACCCGCCCGAAGAGGTCAATACCAAGCTGCTCGATATCCGGGTGAACGTCGGCCGGACCGGCCGGGTGACCCCGTTCGGCGTGATGGAGCCGGTGACGGTGGCCGGCTCGGTGGTGAAGATGGCGACCCTGCACAACGCCAGCGAGGTGGTGCGAAAGGGTGTGCTGATCGGCGACACGGTGGTGTTGCGCAAGGCCGGCGATGTGATTCCAGAAATCCTTGGCCCGGTGGTCGACCTGCGCGATGGCTCCGAGGTCGCCTTCGAGATGCCCACCCACTGCCCGGAATGCGGGACCGAACTCGCGCCGCAGAAAGAGGGCGATGCCGACATCCGCTGTCCGAACCAGCGCTCGTGCCCGGCCCAACTGCGCGAGCGGCTGTTCCATGTCGGTGGCCGGGGTGCCTTCGACATCGAGGTGCTCGGCTACGAGGCCGCAGTCGCGCTGCTCAGCGCCGGACTGGTCACCGACGAGGGCGACCTGTTCGCACTGACCGCTGAGGACCTGGCCGGGGCTGACTTCTTCGTCCTGAAGAACGGTGGCCTGGCCGCGAATGCCCAGAAACTGCTGGACAATCTGCAGGCGGCCAAGACCCGGCCGCTGTGGCGGGTGCTGGTGGCGCTGTCGATCCGGCACGTCGGCCCGACGGCCGCCCAGGATCTGGCCCGCGAGTTCGGCTCGATCGATGCGATCGCCACCGCCAGTGCCGAGCAGTTGGCCGCCGTCGATGGCATCGGGATGACCATTGCTGAGGCGGTGCGGGCCTGGTTCGAGGTCGACTGGCATCGCGAGATCGTCCAGAAATGGGGCGATGCCGGCGTGCGGCTGGCCGAGGAGCGCACCGCCGACGCCGGTCCGAAGCCGCTGGCCGGGCTGTCGATCGTGGTCACCGGTTCGCTGGTCGAGTTCAGCCGGGACGAGGCGGCCGCGGCTATCAGCGAGCGGGGTGGCAAGCCGGCAAGCTCGGTGTCGAAGAAAACCTCGTTCGTGGTGGTCGGCGACTCGCCAGGCAGCAAGCACGCCAAGGCGATCGAGCTGAAGGTCCCGATTCTGGACGAGCCCGGTTTCAAGGTCCTGCTGGCCGACGGGCCGGACGCTGCCCGCGAGCTGGCGCAGATTGGCGAGTGACCGCTGCGTCAGCCCTCGAGGACGGTGGACGCGATGGACACCAGATGCGACATCCTGATGATCTCGCTGGCCAGCCAGCGCAGCGCTGGCCGGCCGACCAGCACGGCGTTCTTGCCGAGCGGGACGACCGCGAGTTCGGTGGCCAGCGTCGCCCATTCACTCGGCGCCCATTCATTCGGTGCCAAGTCGCCGTCCAGCGGCAGTGCCCGGGCCGGCGATGGCGGCCACCACGGGGTGGGCAGCGTGTCGATCTCGGGCGCGGCGGCACTGCGGGCGATCACGGTGGACGGCTGCCCGTCGCTGTCAGGTGCCTGCAGCAGCAGGGCCCAACCAGACCGGAACAGCCGGCAGACGCCGTCGGCCAGCACGGTCGGCGCCTCGTACTTGCTCACCGCGAGCTTCTCCAGCAGCTCCAGCTCACGGAACGGGTCGATCACACCGGCGTACGGCCGGATCGACTCGACCCGCACACCGGGCACGCTGGCCGCCGCGGTGACTAGCGAGTCGGCCAGCCGGTCGGCGGGCAACTCCACCACCAGATCGTCGGTGGCGTGCCCGGCGCTGCGCTCGACGATGTCAACGCTCAGGATGTCGGCTCCCGCGTGCCCGAGCGCCGACGCGACGGCGCCAAGGGCTCCGGGACGGTCGGGCAGGACCACGCGAATGAGGAAGGACACGCCAACAGTGTGCCGTGTCCACATATCTGTCTGGTTAACCCCGCCGGGTACAGCGGGTAGGTACCAGGCTGCGGCCGGTCACAGCCCCGCCCTAGACTCAGGTTCCGTGTCAGCTGAACGCCCCACCCTCACCCGCGACGAGGTCGCTCACCTAGCCCGCTTGGCCCGGCTGGAGGTGACCGCAGCCGAGCTGGACCTGTTCGCCGGACAGCTCGAGGTCATCCTCGGTTCGATCGCCCGGGTAGGTGAGGTGGCCGCCGCCGATATCGAGCCCACCTCGCATGCCGTCCCGCTGCAGAACGTGCTGCGACCGGACCGGATCGCCGCCTCGCTGCCCCGCGAGGCGGTGCTGGCCGGCGCGCCCTCGGTCGAGGACGACCGGTTCCGGGTACCGCAGATCCTGGGCGAGGAGGAGTAATGGCCAATCTCATCGATCTGGACGCGGCTCAGACCGCGGCAGTGATCGCCTCCGGCCAGGCAAGCGCGGTCGAGGTGACCAGCGCCGCGCTGGATCGCATCAGCGAGGTCGACGACCAGCTCCGCGCGTTCCTGCACGTCGACCGGGACGGCGCGCTGGCTGCCGCGGCCGCGGTGGACGAGCGCCGGGCGGCCGGTGAACCGCTCGGCCCGCTGGCCGGCGTCCCGCTGGCGATGAAGGATGTCGTTGTCACCAAGGGGTTACCGACCACGTCCGGCTCGAAGATCCTGCAAGGTTGGATCCCGCCGTATGACGCCACCATCACCCAGCGGGTGCGCGATGCCGGCATCGTGATGCTGGGCAAGACCAACATGGACGAGTTCGCGATGGGCTCGTCCACCGAGAACTCGGCCTACCAGGTCACCCGCAACCCGTGGGATCTGTCCCGGGTACCGGGTGGCTCCTCGGGTGGCTCGTCGGCGGCGGTTGCCGCGTTCCAGGCTCCGCTGGCCATCGGTACCGACACCGGCGGTTCGATCCGCCAGCCCGCCGCGGTGACCGGCATCGTCGGGCACAAGCCGACCTACGGCGCGGTCAGCCGGTATGGCCTGATCGCGTTCTCGTCCTCGCTGGACCAGGCCGGCCCGTTCGGCCGCTCGGTGCTCGATGCCGCGCTGTTGCACGAGGTGATTGCCGGCCATGATCCGGCCGACTCGACCTCGATCCCGCAGGCCGGTCCGGACGTGGTCGCGGCTGCTCGGGCCGGCGCGCAGGCCGACCTGCGCGGGCTGAAGGTCGGCATCGTCACCGAGCTGACCGGGGCCGGCGGTGGTTACCAGGCCGGCGTGCTCGACTCGTTCCGGCAGTCGGTGGCTATCCTCGCCGAACTGGGTGCTGAGATCGTGGAGGTGTCCTGCCCGCATTTCGACTACGCGCTGGCTGCGTACTACCTGATCGCACCGAGTGAATGCTCATCGAACCTGGCGCGCTTCGACGCGGTCCGGTACGGCCTGCGGGTCGGCGATGACGGCAACCACTCGCTGGAAGAGGTGATGTCGCTGACCCGGGAGCAGGGCTTCGGGCCCGAGGTCAAGCGCCGCATCATGATCGGTACCTACGCGCTGTCATCGGGCTACTACGACGCCTACTACGGTCAGGCCCAGAAGGTGCGCACCCTGATCGTGCGAGATTTCACCGCCGCCTTCGAGCAGGTCGACGTGCTGGTCTCGCCAACCTCGCCATTCGTGGCCTTCGAGGTGGGGGAGCGGGTGGCCGATCCGATGGCGATGTACGTCAACGACCTGTGCACGCTGCCGGCCTCGCTGGCCGGCACTCCGGCGATCTCGGTGCCGTGCGGCATCACGACCGAGGCCGGCCCACCGTTGCCGGTCGGCTTGCAGATCATGGCGCCAGCGATGGCCGATGATCGCTGCTACCGGGTCGCGGCGGCTTTCGAAACCGCCTACAACTCGAAGAATGGTCATATCTTGCAAGGCATTCCGGCTATTCCGACGGCGACCGGAGGGCTCCGATGAGCGCGCCGGCAGTGGGCTACGAGCGAGCCCTGCAGCGCTACGAGCCGGTCTTCGGCCTCGAGACCCACGTCGAGCTCGGTACCAGGTCGAAGATGTTCTGCGGCTGCGCCACCGAGTTCGGCGCCGAACCGAACACCCAGACCTGTCCGGTGTGCCTGGGGATGCCGGGCGCGCTGCCGGTGGTCAACGAATCGGCGATCGAGTTCGCGATCCGGATCGGCCTGGCGCTGAACTGCTCGATCGCGTCCTGGTGCCGGTTCGCGCGCAAGAACTACTACTACCCCGACATGCCGAAGAACTTTCAGATCTCGCAGTACGACGAGCCGCTCTGTTCGGACGGCTACCTGGATATAACGCTGGGCGAGGTCGAGTATCGGGTGGGCATCGAGCGGGTGCACCTGGAGGAGGACACCGGCAAGAACACCCACGTCGGTGGGTCGACCGGTCGGATCCACGGTGCTAACTACTCGCTGGTCGATTTCAACCGGGCCGGCATCCCGCTGGTCGAGATCGTGACGAAGCCGGTGGTCGGCACCGGTGCCGCGGCGCCCGAGGTCGCCAAGGCCTACGTCGCTGAGCTGCGTGACATCCTGCGCACCCTCGGGGTTTCCGACGTCAAGATGGAGCAGGGCAGCCTGCGTTGCGACGTGAACACCTCGCTGTCGGTTGCCGGCTCGGGTGTGTGGGGCACCCGGACCGAGACGAAGAACGTGAACTCGCTGCGCAGTGTCGAACGAGCGATGCGCTCGGAGGTCATCCGGCAGGCCGACATCCTGGACGGCGGCGGCCGCATCAAGCAAGAAACGCGCCACTTTCAGGAAGCCAACGGCACCACCCGGTCGGGACGGAGCAAGGAGGAAGCCACCGACTACCGGTACTTCCCGGAGCCGGACCTGGTTCCGCTCGCGCCGGCTGCGTCCTGGATCGAGGAGATCCGGGCATCGCTGCCGGAGCTGCCGGCCGCACGCCGGGCCCGGCTGCAGTCCGAGCTGGCGCTCAGCCCGGAGGAGCTCCAGGCGCTGGTCAACGCCGGCCTGGTCGACAGCTTCGCCGATACGGTGGCTGCCGGCGCACCGGCGTCCGAGGCGCGTAACTGGTGGCTGGGCTACCTCGCTCAGCTGGCGAACGCCCGCGAGATCGAGGCCAGCTCGCTGCCGATCACGCCGGCTCAGGTTGCCCGGTTGATCGAGCTGGTGGCCGACGGGACGTTGTCGACCGCGCTCGGCCGCCAGGTGGTCGACGGCGTGCTCGAGACCGGTAGCGATGTCGATGCGGTGGTGGCCGAGCGCGGGCTGGCGCTGGTGTCAGACACCTCCGCGCTGACCGAGGCTGCCCAGGCCGCGATCGCGGCGAACCCGGACGTGGCCGAGAAGGTGCGCGGCGGCAAGGTGCCGGCGGTCGGGGTGCTGGTCGGCGCGGTCATGAAGGCCACCCGTGGCCAGGCCGAGGCCGGGACGGTCCGCAGGATCCTGCTCGAACAGCTCGGCGTTACCGAATAACAGCTGCGCATTCTGCCGCCCGAACCCGCGCTTGCCCTCGCCAGGCCGCGGGTTCCGGCGGCAGAATGCATAAGCCGGCCGCCATTGACAGTGTGAGTTTGGCCCGTCCACAATTTGTACGGCTCATGGCCATTATTCGTTTGTGGCTAGGCAAATCACCCTCGGCGGGAAATGCGACGTGAATGATGATGGCTCGGTCCAGACGATCCCGGTTCACTTTGCCGGCGAAGGCGACGGCGAAGCCCCGCTGACCTGGGCGCAGGCCGACCACTGGCGGGTCATCCTCGACACCGGCGCAGCGCCGATCATCGGTGGCGCATTCAAGATGCCGGCCGGCAGCACCGTCGAGCAGGTGGTCGAGCTGCTCCGCTTCATCATGAGCCGCCACCAGAGCCTGCGCACCCGGCTGAAGCTGGCCGCCGATGGCCAGACCTACCAGGCGTGTTCGGCTTCGGGCGTCGCTGAGCTGACCGTGGTCGAGGCTGGTGCTGCCGACCCGGCTGAGCTGGCTGACCAGCTCATGCAGACCTGGAGCGGCCAGCCCTTCAACTACGAGCATGACTGGCCGGTTCGGATGGCCGTCATCACCAGCGCCGAGGTGGTCAGCCATGTGGTGACCGTCTACCTGCACCTGGCCATCGACGCCGGCGGTATCGCGGCGCTGATGGCTGACCTGGCCGCGCGCGACCCGCTCACCGGCGCGGCCAGCGGCCCGGTCACCGCGCTCCAGCCGCTGGACCTGGCGCGCAAGCAGGCCAGGCCATCAGGCCAACGGCAGTCAGCAGCGTCCCTGCGCCACCTGGAGCAGGTGCTTCGCTCGATCCCGGGCAAGCTGTTCGGTGATCCCCGGCCAGGTCCAGCCAGCTATCAGAAGCTGCGCTATCGCTCACCGGCCACCGATCTCGCGATCGGACGGATCGCGGCCGAGCACAACGTCTCACCGGCTTCGGCATTGCTGGCCGCGTTCGCGGTCGCGCTGGCCAGACAGCTGCGCACCGGCACGGTGTGGACGATGGTGCTGGTCAACAACCGGTTCCGGCCGGGCTGCGCTGACTCGGTCAGCCAGCTGGTGCAAGGCAGCCCGTGCCTGATCGAACTGGCCGGCTTGAACCTGCTCGATGCGCTGGCACTCACCAACGCCGGATTGCTCAATACCTACAAGAACGCCTACTACGACGGCGCGCAGCGGCGGGAGCTGGAGCAGCGGATCGGCCGGGAGCTGGGCGAGCCGGTCGAGCTGAGCTGCTGCTACAACGATCGCGGCGACGACCGGCCGGCCAGCGGCGCCGAGCCGGCCAGCGACGCGCTGCTGGCGCGGGCGCTGACCGCCAGCAGCTGGGCCGAGGAGTTCGAGCACTCGCTGCCGACCGTCCCGCTGTTCCTGAACATCGACTACTCGGCTGACGCGGTCGAGCTGGTCGCGTCCTTCGACAACCGCTACCTCGAGCTGACCGAGGCGGTAGCCCTGGCGGGGCTGATCGAGGCCGCCGCGGTCGAGCTGGCCATCTCGCCGGACGCGGCCGTCCTGCAGCCTGAGCGGATCGGTTCACCAGCCTGACCCGAGCGCCGGCTCAGCGATCGCTGACTCGGAGCGATCACTGACCTCGGGGCGAGCCCGGACGGCCCGATCCAACCGGATGATTCAGACTGTCGGGCTGGTGCTGTCCGGGTTGGTGATCCGGATGACCCGGTCGTCGTCGGCAACCGGCTTGCCGAAGCCGTCCCGGTTCCGGGTGGTCAACCAGAGCGCCCCGTCGTTGCCGGCCACCACGGTGCGCAACCGGCCGTAGGCGCCGGCCAGCGAGGCGGTGAAGCTGCCGAACTTGCCGTCCTTGCCGAGCTGGCTGATCGCCAAGGCCTTGCCGGTAGCGCTGGCCACAGCCAGCTGGCCGGCACCGACCGCGCAACCGCCACCACCGGCCAGGGCGGCCGGCAGGGTGGCCGAAGCCGAGGCGCCACTCACGTTGGCCCCGGCCTTGATGGTGAACACCCGGTCGCCGGACACCGCCAGCCGCAGCCCGGACTGCCGATCCACGCAGAGGCCGCTGATGCCGCTGGCCGCGCTGAAGCCCCGGGCATAGATCGGCGAACTGGCCACCGGGTTGTCCGGCTGCGGCTTGCCGATGTCGTCGGTCCGCAGGATCTTGCCGGCCAGGCTGGTCGGGTTGGTGGCCAGCGACGGCTGGCCCGCGTCCCCGGTCCCGGTCAGCAGGGCTCCGGTGGCATCGAAGACGATCCGGCCGGCATTACCGGTGCGGCCCTTCGGAATGCCGCCGATCACCACCGAGGGCACCGAGCCGAGCGGAAAGTGCACCACCCGGTTGTCGGCGGCGGTGCTCAGGTAGGCATAGATCAGACCGTCCTGGTCATAGGTCGGCGAGATCGCCAGGTCCAGCAGGCCGCCATCGCCGCTGCCGTCCACGCCGGCCAGTTGCTGCACCAGCTTGGCCGGCGTGCCGGCGGTCGGCTGGACCCGGTAGATCTTGCCGGACTTGCGCTCACCGACCAGCGCGGTGCCGTCGGGCAGCACCACCAGCCCGGTCGGTTCGACCAGCTTGGTGGCGACCACGTTCGGGTCGGTACCGGCTGGGCTGCTCGGCGCGCTGCCGCTTGGCCCGCTCGGGGTCGGGCCGGGAATCGCGTTGCCGGGCAGCGACGGGGTCGCGATGCCGGGGTTGGGCAGTTGCGGGTTGGGCAGTTGTGGTTTGGGATCGTTGTTGCCCTGAAAGTCCGGCTGCGGCTGCCAGCTCGGGGTGCTGCCGGCCGCGCCGGTGCACGCGGTGAGCCCGGCGAGCAATGCCAGGACGGCAGCGACCCGCGCCGGCTTGGGTATCGAGATCGGCAACACGCCGTCCAGTCTGCCTGCTCGTCCTGTGAGTTTCTCGGCCAATGCCGACATCGGCGTCAGCCGGGCCGGTCAGCCCAGTCGGGCCGGTTAGGTTGGACGGGTGACGCCACGACTGTGCTTGCCGTCCAGCGTGATCCGAGACCGGGTCCAGGCGCTGGCTCCGGAACTTGACCTTGCCCACGACCCGATGCTCTGGCTCGACTTCGCCCAGGTGCCTGACGGGGTGGCCGAGATCGAGTTCTGGGTGCCGCCGTTCCTGCACGCCGATCCGGACACCGCCCGGTCAGCGGTGCGGGCGCTGAGCTCGCTGCGGGTCGTGCAGACCCAGTCCGCTGGGGTGGACGTCATCCTGCCGGTGATCCCGGCCGGCGTGCAGCTGTGCGATGCCCGTGGCGTGCACGGCTCGGCCACCTCGGAGTGGGCGCTCACCGCGATCCTGTCGGTGCTGCGGGAATTCCCGCGCTTCGAGCAGGCCCGCGCCGAGCACCGCTGGGACTACGGCGTCACCGACGAGCTGGCCGGCAAGCGGGTGCTGATCGTCGGTGCCGGCGATGTCGGCCAGCAACTGGCCAAGCGGCTGATCGCCTGCGATGCCAGCCCGATCATGGTGGCCAGGACCGCCCGTCCGGACGTGCACGGGCTGGCCGAGCTGCCCGAGCTGCTGCCCAGCGCGGACGTGGTCGTGCTGATCGTGCCGAAGACCACCGAGACCGTCGGCATGGTCGATGCCGCCTTCCTGAGCCGGCTGGCTGACGGCGCGCTGCTGGTCAACGCCGCGCGTGGGCCGGTGGTGGATACAGCGGCGTTGCTGGCCGAGCTCCAGTCCGGACGGCTGCGCGCGGCTGTGGACGTCACCGATCCCGAGCCGTTGCCGGCCGATCACCCGCTGTGGAGCGCGCCGAACCTGCTGATCACACCGCACGTGGCCGGCTCGGTGCTCGGCCTGACCGACCGGTTCGTGGCCTTGCTGCTCGCCCAGCTGCGCCGGTACGAGGCCGGGCAACCGCTGCATAACGTCGTGACCGGCCAGTACTGAGCGGTTCGACTACTGAGCGGTTCGACTACTGAGCGGTTCGACGCCGCAGGCTGACCCGACGACGCGGGCCTGACCCAGCCAGGTCAGCCGGGCAGCTCCGGGAACCGGCCCGCGCCGGCCTCGATCAGCGGCTGCAGCCGGGTGCTGCGCACGCACGGCAGCTTGAGCTGGGTGCCGTCGGAGTCGACCGCGTACACCGCGCCGGATTCGTCCAGCCGCAACCCGCGCAGCTGCTGCCAGCTGACCAGCTGCGAACCGAAGATCGCTTGCGCGCGCACGCCCTGCTCATCGATCACGGTCGCGGTGCGGGCCACGTAGAGCGCGCCGAACGCTGGCACCAGGTACACCAGCGCCTGGATCGGCGAGCGCACCACGGCGGTGACGCACAACGCCACGAATGCCACGATCAGGTAGGCAGAGGCCGGATGCTTGAGCACGGTGCGCTGGATCGCCGTCATGGTTGCAGAGCCTAGGTCGTAGGCTCAGCGAGGTGAGCACCGAGCAGCCGGCGAGCAAGCCGCAGCACCGCAAGCCGCATTCGCACATCGTCACCGACGGCATCGAACGCGCCGCCGCGCGTGGCATGCTGCGCGCGGTCGGGATGGGCGACGATGACTGGCGCAAGCCACAGATCGGGGTGGCCTCGTCCTGGAACGAGATCACGCCCTGCAACCTGTCGCTGAACCGGCTGGCCAAGCAGGCCAAGATCGGCGTCCGTGGCGCGGACGGTTTCCCTTTGGAATTCGGCACGATCTCGGTTTCCGACGGCATCTCGATGGGCCACACTGGAATGCACTACTCGCTGGTCTCGCGGGAGGTGATCGCCGACTCGGTCGAGACGGTGTTCCGGGCCGAGCAGCTGGACGGTGCGGTGCTGCTGGCCGGCTGTGACAAGTCGTTGCCGGGCATGCTGATGGCTGCCGCCCGGCTCGACGTGGCCGCGGTGTTCCTCTATGCCGGCTCGACCCTGCCGGGCAAGCTGCACGGCAATGACGTGACCATCATCGACGCCTTCGAAGGGGTCGGGGCGTGCCTGGCCGGACGGATCACCCGCGAGGAACTGACTGAGATCGAAAAGGCAATCTGTCCTGGCGAGGGTGCCTGCGGTGGCATGTACACCGCGAACACGATGGCCTCGGCCGCCGAAGCGATGGGCATGTCGCTGACCGGTTCGGCTGCCCCGCCGGCGCCCGACTCGCGCCGCGACGCCTACGCCGAGCGATCCGGTGAGGCCGTGGTGCACCTGGTCGACGCCGGCATCACCGCACGCAGCATCCTGACCAAGCAGGCCTTCGAGAACGCCATCACCGTGGTGATGGCACTTGGTGGATCCACCAACGCGGTGCTGCACCTGCTGGCAATCGCCAATGAAGCAGGGGTGCAACTCGAACTCGCAGACTTCAACCGGATCGGCGACAAGGTCCCGCACCTGGCCGATCTCAAGCCGTTCGGCCGCTACGTGATGACCGACATCGACCGGATCGGTGGCATCCCGGTGGTGATGAAAGCGCTGCTGGACGAGGGCTTGCTGCACGGCGACGCGCTCACCGTGAGCGGCCGGACGATCGCTGAGAACCTCGCCGAGATCTGCCCGCCGGCTCCGGACGGTGAGGTGATCCGGCCACTGAGCCGGCCGATCCACCGCACCGGTGGGCTGACCATCCTGCACGGCAGCCTTGCCCCGGAAGGCGCCGTGGTCAAGACCGCCGGCTTCGACAGCGAGGTCTTCACCGGCACCGCGCGGGTGTTCGACCGCGAGCAGGCCGCGATGGATGCGGTGGCCGACGGCACCCTGAAGGCCGGCGATGTCGCGGTGATCCGCTGGGAGGGCCCGAAGGGTGGTCCCGGGATGCGCGAGATGCTGGCGATCACCGGCGCGATCAAAGGCGCAGGCCTGGGCAAGGACGTGCTGCTGCTGACCGATGGGCGATTCTCCGGCGGCACCACCGGCCTGTGCATCGGTCATGTCGCGCCCGAGGCCGCGGTCGGTGGCCCGATCGCGCTGGTCGCCGACGGCGATCAGATCACCGTCGACATCGCCAACCGCCGGCTGGACCTGCAGGTGAGCGAGGACGAGCTGGCCCGCAGGCGCGAGCACTGGCAGCCGCTGCCGCCCCGGTTCGCGACCGGCGTGCTCGGCAAGTACGCCAAGCTGGTCAGTTCGGCCGCGCAGGGCGCGGTCTGCGGCTAGCCGGTTTCGGTCATCGGGCCGGGTCAGCCGACGTTGGCGAAGTCCTCGGTAAGCCAGAGCCTGCCGTGGGTGCCATCGATCAGTACGTCCACGCCCACCGCACGGGCGCTGGTGGACAGGATATTGCGCCGGTGCGCGTCCGAGGGCGGGGTTTCGGCAAACATGCTCGCCTCGATCGCCAGCGCCCCCGATTGGTCCTGCGCGGTGGTCCAGCCGATGTTCTCGGCCGCGTAGCTCCAGCGCAGCCCGGCCGCGGTCTCCCGAGCGCCGAGGCTCGGCTCGTCGCCGACCTGGTGGGAGAGGGTGTTGGCCTTGGCCATCGCGGCGTTGTGCTCGCCGGCGCTGGCGGCCAGCTTGGTGCTCCAGGCCAGCGGGGGCAGGTGCTGGCTAGCGCGCGCCTGGTTGATCGCCTGGAACACCGCCTGGGCGTAGGACAGGTTGGACTGGCTACCGGGCGGATTCTGCGCCTGCTCGAGCCGCGGGCTGGGCCGGTTGGCGTGCGACTGGCCGGTCGGGCTAGCCGACGCCCCGGGGTTGATCGGCGCGTACTTCGGCAGGCTGGTCGCCGGCGCAGGCGGCAGCGGCGCGGGCTGGCTGGCTGTGGCCTGGGTGGTAGGCCGACTGGCCGGCGCCGGGGCTTTGGCCGCCGGCGCGCTGGGCTTCGGAGTGGCGCTGGGTGAGAGGGTTCCCGCGTGGGCCTCGTCCGCCCCGATCACGGCACCGACGTAGCTCAGCCGCTGTGTGCTGTCGCTGGCGTACCTGATGGTGGCCAAGCCGACCGCGGTCACCAGCACACAGGCAGCAGCGAGCCCGACGGCTGGAGCTGAGCGCGCTGCCATGGGCGGCATCTTGCCATGAATCCTGGTAACGGCAGGGTCACGGTTGTCAGGGTTGCCAACATCACGCCCTTCGGGAGCCCTGTCCCGAAGGCTGAGATGACTGTCCCGTCGCATTGTTAGTGTTCGTATCGCGGGTGTAGTGTTCGGCCTGTGCATCACCTCGTACTTATCGACTAGCGCGTCATCGGCGGCCACCACCGCGGACGACGCGCAAACCCTTCGTGCATCAGCGCGAAGGGTTTTTTAGTGGGATTTTCAGCCG
>JBDSAN010000574.1:0-3967 GCA_039922115.1 Jatrophihabitantaceae bacterium | reverse complement strand
CCGGCGGCGCCTCGGTAGCCTGCCGGCGCCGGCCAGGTGGTGACAACAACACCACGGCCGGCGCCACCGCCACCGTCATGATCAGCGTGGCGGCGGTCAGCAGCACCAGCATCCGGTTGTCGATCACGCCGAGCTGCGCACCGATCTGCAGCACCACCAGCTCAGTCATGCCCCGGGAGTTGGCCAGCGCGCCGACGGTCAGGCTGTCTCGCCAGCTCATCCCGTTGACCCGGGCCGCGCCGCCGGCACCGGACACCTTGGCCACCGTGCCGATGGCGACGATGGCCAGCAGCAGCCCTAGCGAGCCGCCCGTCCAGGACACCGCGCCGAAGTCCACCGCCATCCCGAACAGCACCAGGAACACCGGGAACAGCGCCGACCTCGCGATCGAGACCAGCCGGTCCACCGCTACCCCGGTCGGGCCGCCGAGCTGGGCGAGCAGGATCCCGCTGACGAACGAGCCGATGATCTCGTGCACCCCGCCGAAAGCGGTTCCCGCACCGGCCAGCGTCACCGCGACCACCACCGGGCCGACCCAGGGTTCGGAACTCGGGTTGTTCCGACCAGCGATCAACCGGCTGATGCCGGCCAGCCGACCGGACTGGGTGATGACCAGCACGAGCACCGCGACGGTGGCCAGCGCTGCCCACAGGCCGTGCGAGCCGCTACCGGAGCCGGCGCACACGCCGACCACCAGCAGCATGATCCAGGCGGCCCCGTCACCGACCGCTGCGCTGTACATGCTGAGCTGGCCGATCCGGGTGCCGTTGAGGCCGGCGTCGGCGATCAACCTGGCCAGCACCGGAAATGCCGTAACCCCGAGCACGCAACCGAGAAAGAGCACGAACCCGGGGCGGCTGCCGGCCGAACCGAGATAGTGCCGGCCCAGCGAGGCCGCCAGCAGCACGCCGGCCGCGAACGGGATCAGCAGCGACGCGCCGGCCACCAGCAGGTCATCACGTACCCGGCTGCGGCGGGTATACAACGCGAACTCCCGACCGACGCCGGCCATGAACAGGATCAGCCCGAGCTCGGACAGGCCCTTGAGCATGCTCATCGCGGGCGCCGGAAACAGCCAGGACGAGCTGTGCGGCGCTAGCGAGCCCAGCACCGACGGGCCGAGCAGCAGGCCGGCCAGGATCTCACCCACCACCGCCGGCTGGCCGATCAAGGTCGCCAACCGGCCGCAGATCAGCGCCACCCCCAGCACCACGCCCAGCGCCAGCAGGAAGTGGGTGGTCGCCGTGGTCGAGGCAAGCGTCGCCGAGCGTCCGGCCTTCGGATGCGCCGGCGACCAGACCAGGACGGCCGTGAGGGTGGCCACCAGCACCGGCAACACGATCATCACCGCGATGGGGACGACCCGCCGGCCCGACCGCGCAGGGCTGCTGTCCTGACCGCCGGGGTGCTCGCCTGATCCTGAGAATGGATTGGTCACTACTCGATTGTTCGGGCCGTCCTAGCCGGTTTTTACCTTGTGGTTGCTCACTGTTCTGACCGCAGTTGGCGCAGCACGCGGGCGAAATCGGCCATCGCCGGCTCGAGCACCGTGAAGTAGCTGATCCCGAGCGCGGCCCGAAACCGCAGGATGTCCTCGGCGATGCTCTGCTCGGTGCCGCACAGCAGCGAGGGCAGCTCGGGCAGGTCCGCCTCGGGCAGGTGCCGGGCGTAGTTGCCCCGAAACTCTGCCGCGGCGCTCACATCGCCGGTGAGATACACCGCGTGCACCATGATGTTGAGTTCCACCCGATCCACCCGGTCACCGGCCGCGAGCCGGATCCGGTGCAGCCGGTCAGCCAGCGTCGCGCACGACATCAGGGTTGCCTTGCCCCGCGCGGTCCTGGTCTCGGCACCGGTCAGGCTGACGATGTCGGCGTGCCGCGCCGCATAGCCGAGCAGCCGTCGACCGCTGCCGCCGATCAGCAGCGGGGTGGCCGCATCGGCCAGCACCGGCTGCAACTCGAGCACGGTGCTGGCCAGGTGCGCCAGCCGGTCAGCGGGACTGGTCCAGGCCACCCCGGCGGCCTCGAAGTCGGCCTCGGCGTAGCCGGTGCCCAGCCCCACCTCCATCCGCCCGTCGGCCAGCTCGATCATCGCGACCAGGTCGCGAGCCAATAGCGGCGGCCGGTGGAAGCCGCAGTTGAGCGCGTAGCTGCCCACCTGGGCACGCTCGGTTGCCTGCGCGGCCAAGGCGAGCGCGAGCAACGGTGCCGGGCCGCCGATGAAGTCGGGCACCGTGATGACGTCGTAGCCCAGTTGCTCCGCCTGCCGGCACTTGGCCTGCCATTGCGCGCGACCGGCCGGTCGCATCAGAGCAACGCCGAAGCGCAGCGGTCGAAGGTGCATTCGACGCCTCCCAGCCTGATCGACGCTCAGTGATGACCTATTCGCCCGCCGCGGTAGCCCGGCCCCTGACCACCGCAGGCGGGCCGGCTGCTGTGGTACGCGCTGATCAACCAGCCCGGTTCGGATCGGCTGAACACCCAGCTTGCCCGCAGCGACCGATCCGGTGCGACCTGAGCCTCACCGGGCAGGTACACCCCGCCCTGCGTGATGACCAGCACGAGCTCAGTGGTCAGCTGACGCAGATATACCGGCTCGCTGTGCACGCAGGTACCTCGCATCGGGCCGGCGAAGGCCGCTCCGATGTAGGACCGCACCGCGCACCGACCCTGCAGCAGGACGCCGGCGATCACCACCACGGCATCCTCGGCGAAGGCCAGGCTGAACGTTTCGGCATCGCCCGCGGCCCAGGCAGCCGAGGTATGCAGGATCGATTTGCGCAGGTCGAGCTCACCTGCCGACATCGTCATCGGGTAGCTGCCGATCATTTGTTTCCCTTCTTGACTAACGCGTCCTGGACAAATTTCGCTAATGCGCGGGCCGGCTGTCCATACCTGAACTGAACCGGAAGCAGAATCGATCAGAAATTTAATCTGGTCCGTATTTTCCACGAGATTGCACATTCGCTATGCTGAGATTGCGGCATTCGCGGCAGCAATTCTTCTTTCAGATTGCCCTGACATTTTCGGCGGATCCGCCGCTTTGGCGCGCGCCCTGCCGGCCGCTCGACGGCCCGGTTCAAGCACGGTCGAGCCACATTGCCTGGCACCGGCCAAATGACCGCACAGGCAGCCAAGATTCGTCCGGGCATGGATAGGCGCGCAATTGACTTCACTTCAGCAAAACTGATCCCGATCCTCAAGCCGCGATCAGTTGGCTACGCCACAAACTGACCGCCCGCATATGGGCAGTTGCCAGAAGTATGCTATTTCACGGCGATTATTACTAAATCAGCTGAGGTCGGCGGTGGGCAGCTAGCCGACAAACGGCGGCACGAAGACGCAACTGGCCGGTCGGGGGTGGGCCGGGTCGAGCGCGTTCAGGACGTCAACGGCCGCATTCGGGTCAGCGACGATGGCAAAGTGCTCGGCGAAGTCCAGCGGGCAACTGTCCTGCAGGACGATGTTGGTCATGCCGGGCTCGATCCCGCTGCTGTAGGGAACCACCAGCTCGTCGTAGCGAGTGATGATGTTGGTGTAGGCCACTCCGGGCGCGGCCACCCCACCGGCGCGCAGGGTGCGATAGAAGTCCGATCCAGCCAGCAGTTCCGGTCCCGAGGCGAACGCCGGATTGAACACGCCATCGACCACCGGCTGGAAGCCGAACACCTTGGCCAGCTGATACGCGCTAGCCAGGCCGGCGGCGTTGGTACCGTGCCAGATCGGCGCGAGCGAGACGTACTTGGCGACCTTGGCCGCGCCGCCGAGGAACCGCACATAGTAGTCGGGCATCTGGGTTCCCTCGGAATGGCCCAGGATGTCGACCTTCGCCGCACCGGTGCTGGCCAGCACCCGATCGACGAACGCACTCAGCTCGTGAGCGCTTACCGTCATCGACTCCAGGCCGCCCACCTGGTCGAGTGGGCTCGGCGTCCCCGGCGCGACACCGTAGGTGAGCGCGAAGA
>JBDSAN010000573.1:0-14022 GCA_039922115.1 Jatrophihabitantaceae bacterium | reverse complement strand
CTCGCGGCTGGCCAGTTGCGCTGCCCGATCGGCACTGGTTGCCAGCGCCGCATCGCGAGCCGCGGTCAGCTCGGCGATCTGGCCAACTGATCGCGCTACGTAATCGTCGACCTGCCGCTTGTCGTAGCCGCGCAGGCCAACATCGAAGAATGGTTCGTCGCTATCGAGTAGCGGCAGCAGTTCGGTGTTCTGATCCTCCGCGGCCATGCCACCATCGTCGCACGTTCGGCTGACGGTTCGGTGAGGACGTGAACCGTCCCGCGAGTCGCTCACACTTCTGCGTGTAACCGTTACGCAGAGCGCACATCAGCTCGGCGCGGGCACCGCCCAGTCCGATTCGGTCGGTAGCGCGAAGCTAGGACAGCTAGCTAACACTGAGGCAATCGCATCATGTTCGGCTTGAGTGACCCACAGCGCATAGGCCTTCTTGATCGCGACCTGGCGAGCGACGTACATGCAGTCCGACGAGGTCTTGGGCGGTACCCAGTCCGCGGCGTCCTTATCGCCCTTGGACTCGTTGGTCGGGCCGTCGACCGCCCACAGGTTGAGCGGATCGTTGGCCAGGTTGGTACGAACCGCCTTGGTCAAGGACTGCGCGCCGGTCTGCCAGGCGTCACTGAGCGCGACTATGTGATCGATCTGCACCGCGGTGCTGGTGCCGACCCCGCGGACGAAGCTGATCGACTTGCCCGCGTAGGGATCGCTGAGGTGACCGGAGTCGACCACGCAGCCGTCGGCCTCGATCACCTTGCTGGTCAGGTCCCGGCGAAGCACGTCATTTCGGGTATCGCAGCCGTTGTGCCCGCCGGGTGCGCCCTGGTTGTCCGTCCAGGCGGTGCCGAACTGGTCGCGGGTGTAGCCGGTGCTGCTGGCCTTGGCCTTGATGGTCAAGCCGGCCAGGGCCGAGGAGGCGGATTGAGCGGGATGGACCACGCCGGGACGCTGGATTGCGGCGGTGCTTGCCGCAGTACCCGGCGAGGCAGCAGCCGATGTCGGGGCCACGCCGGCCAGTACGGTGCCAGCGATCAGCAGTGTGGCCAGGCCTGCGGCCCAGCGAGGAGTCGGCATTGTCATGCCGACAGAATAGGGCAATTAGTATGTAGCGCGCGATACGAACACCTGGCCGGCGGATTGCCGGTACTGGCTCAGGCGATGAACAGGGCGGCGATCCGCGCGTCGATGGCCTCGACCAGGGCATTGGTCAGCAGCTCGCGCTGATGGATCGTGATCGGCGTGCTCACGATGCCGGCGAGCTCGTCCAGGAAGTGGCCGATCTGGGGCGGCGGTTCGGCCGTGGCTGAAACCTTGGCTATGGCGAGCGCGGTCAGGGCCGCCGCCGCGCTGCCTGCCGACGCTGTGGCAGATATCCGGGCGGCCGTCGCGGTGCCTGGCTGGACTGGTTCGGATCGCTGGGTTGGAACGTCCTGCAGACCGGGTGCGCTCACAATCATTGCTCCTTTGTGCTGCAGCCTGGCCGGACTTGGCCCTGCCCGCGTCTAAATGTGTGCGACCGACATATCGGCTCGACGGGCGGCGATTCAAGCAAACTTCGAACTCGGATGTGAATGGCGCCGGCTTTAGTTGCAAATGCAACCCAGCGTAGCAATTTCAATTGCTTAGAGTGACAATTCTTGTAGTCAGCTGTCCCGGAACCGGTTGATCTGGTCGAGGTGCTTGGCTCGCAACTGCGGATCGGTGACGCCCCGACCTTCCTGATCGGCCAGGCACAGCACCCCGACCTTGCCCTGGTGCAGGTTGCGGTGCACGTCGTAGGCAGCCTGGCCGGTCTCGGCCAGCGGGTAGACCTTGGACACGGTCGGGTGGATCGCGCCCTTGGCGATCAGCCGATTCGCCTCCCACGATTCCCGGTAGTTGGCGAAGTGCGAGCCGATGATCCGTTTGAGATTCATCCACAGGTAGCGGTTGTCGTATTCATGGATGAAACCCGAGGTGGACGCACAGGTGACGATCGTGCCGCCCCGCTTAGCCACGTAGACCGAGGCGCCGAAGGTCTCCCGGCCGGGATGCTCGAACACGATATCGGGATCCTCGCCGCCGGTCAGCTCGCGGATCTTGGCGCCGAACCGCTTCCACTCGGACTGGTCCTGGGTGTGCTCATCAGACCAGAACCGGTAGTCCTCGGCGGTCCGGTCGATGATCAGCTCGGCGCCCATCCGCCGGCAGAGCTCGGCCTTATCCGGTGAGGACACCACGCAGATCGGGATCGCGCCGCCATTGAGCGCGAACTGGGTGGCGTAGCCACCGAGGCCGCCGGAGGCGCCCCAGATCAGCACCACATCGCCCTGCTTCATGCTCGCGCCGTTGTGGCTGACCAGCTGCCGGTAGGCGGTGGAGTTGACCAGGCCGGGCGAGGCGGCTTCCTCCCAGGTCAGGTGGCCGGGCTTGGGCATCAGCTGGTTCGACTTAACCAGCGCCAGTTCAGCCAGGCCACCGAAGTTGGTTTCAAAGCCCCAGATCCGCTGCTGCGGATCCATCATGGTGTCGTCGTGACCCTGCGGGTCCTCCAGCTCGACCGACAGGCAGTGCGCGACGACCTGATCGCCCGGTTGCCAGCGGGTGACGCCGGCACCGACCTTCAGCACCACGCCGGCGAGGTCGGATCCCACGACGTGATAAGGCTGATCGTGCTTGCGGGCCAGTTCGGAGCTGCGTCCATACCGCTTCAGGAACGAGAACGTCGAGACCGGCTCGAAGATCGACGTCCAGACGGTGTTGTAGTTGATCGCGCTGGCCAGCACCGCGATCAGCGCCTCGCCCGGCCCGACCTCGGGCGTCGGCACCTGCTGCAGGTGCAGCGACTTGCGCGGGTCCTTGTCCTTGGTGTCCAGCTCGCCGAACATCTCGGCCTCGTCGGCGCGCACCACCATGCCGGCATAGCTGTCCGGGATCGGCAGGCCGGCCACGCTCGCCAGCGCTTGCGGATCCTCGGAGTTGACGGCCGCTCGGATCTGATCCATGAACTGGGGCCTTCCTCGTCGATGGGCATCGGGGGAGGGGATGGGCAACGGTGGCGGTATCCGCTCTGGTGCCGAGGAGGTTACTGGTGGGTAGCGTTTTCAGGCCTGGTCAGGTGATCGGACACACAACCTGCCGACCCGCGCGCGAAGCGTCAGTGGTCGGCCGCCGGCTCGACCAGTTCGATGAGCACCCCGCCGGCGTCCTTCGGGTGGACGAAGTTCACTCGGGAACCAGCCGTGCCGGACTTGGCCTGCTCGTACAGCAGCCGCACGCCACGGGCACGCAACTCGGTCGAGGTGGCCTCGATGTCGTCCACGGTGTAGGCGAGCTGTTGCAGGCCGGGACCGGATTGGTTGAGGAATTTTGCGATGGTGGACTGCTCGTTGAGCGGGGCCAGCAGTTGCAGGCGGGTGCTGCCGTCGCCGACCGCGAGCATCGCCTCGCGCACGCCCTGCTCGACATTGACCTCCTCGTGCACGCTGAGGATGCCGAAGGTGTCGCGGTAAAACGCGATTGCCTCGTCGAGGTCGGCTACCGCGATGCCGACGTGATCGATTCGCAGAACTGTCATGGCACTCCTGATCCGAGCGAGCTGATTCGGGCTAGGCGCTGATGAGCCCATCCTGCGGGCCAGGTATCCGATCGGCAAAGCCCGGGTGGCCGGGGTCATATCGGCGGGCCGAGCACCGGTAACGCTTCGCTCTATAGTCTGGACCCACTGTCGGCACCGGCCGGCGCTGGCCAATCCCGCGCAGCGGCCGGCCTGGTCGCACGTTCGTACTGCCTGCACGATCAGTTCCCCTGGAGGTTGAAGATGTCAGCAACCACGTCGGTCATCGTCGGTGGCGCCCGTACCCCGATGGGCCGGTTACTCGGCTCGCTCAAGGACTTCTCCGGCACCGACCTGGGCGGCCTGGCGATCAAGGCCGCGCTGGACCGGACCGGGGTCGACCCGGAGCAGGTCCAGTACGTGATCATGGGTCAGGTGCTGCAGGCCGGCGCCGGCCAGATTCCGGCCCGGCAGGCCGCGCACAAGGGTGGCATCCCGCTGTCGGTGCCTGCCTTGACGATCAACAAGGTGTGCCTGTCCGGGGTGGACGCGATCGCGCTGGCCGATCAGCTGATCCGGGCCGGCGAGTTCGACGTGATCGTGGCCGACGGCCAGGAGTCGATGAGCCAGGCCCCGCACCTGCTGGCCAAGTCCCGCGAGGGTTTCAAGTACGGCAACGTGGAACTGGCCGATCACATGGCCTACGACGGGCTGTGGGACGTCTTCACCGACCAGGCGATGGGCGGGCTGACCGAGGCGGCCAACACCGGCGATCAGGAATTCAGCCGGACCGAGCAGGACGCCTTCGCTGCGCGCAGCCACCAGCGGGCCGCCGAGGCGTGGAAGAACGGGCTGTTCGACGACGAGGTGGCTCCGGTACTGATCCCGCAGCGCAAGGGTGAGCCGCTGGAATTCACGATGGACGAGGGAATCCGCGCCGACACCACGGTGGAATCGCTGGCCAAGCTGCGCCCGGCCTTCCGCAAGGACGGCACCATCACCGCGGGCTCGGCCTCTCCGATCTCTGATGGTGCCGCTGCCGTGGTGGTCATGAGCAAGGCCAAGGCCGAGGAGCTAGGGCTCAGCTGGCTGGCCGAGATCGGCGCGCACGGCGTGGTAGCCGGCCCGGATTCCACCCTGCAGTCCCAGCCGGCCAACGCGATCAAGGCCGCGGTCGCCAAGGAAGGCATCTCGGTAGCCGATCTGGATCTCATCGAGATCAACGAGGCATTCGCCGCGGTCGGGCTCGCTTCGGTCAAGGAACTGGGCGTCAGCGAGGACATCGTCAACGTCAACGGTGGCGCGATCGCGATCGGCCACCCGATCGGCATGTCCGGCGCCCGGATCACCCTGCACCTGGCGCTGGAACTCAAGCGGCGCGGCGGCGGCATCGGTGCGGTGGCGCTGTGCGGCGGCGGTGGCCAGGGCGATGCCCTGATCGTGCGCGTCCCCAAGAGCTGACGCCGGCTCACCGATGGCGCCCGGCCGGGGCCCGATCGAGCTTGCCGATCTGGTCGAGCAGGCCCGCCAGGGCCAGCCCCGCGCGCTCGGCCGGCTGATTTCACTGGTCGAGGACGAGTCGCCAGCGCTGGCCGAGCTGGCCGGTCGGCTGGCGCCGCTGGCCGGGCACGCCCAGGTGGTCGGCATCACCGGCCCGCCCGGGGTGGGCAAGTCCACCACCACCTCGGCGCTGATCGCGGCGCTGCGGGCGACCGGTCGCCGGGTCGGTGTGCTGGCCGTCGATCCGTCCTCGCCGTTTTCTGGCGGGGCGTTGCTCGGTGACCGGATCCGGATGACCGAACACGCCACCGATTCCGGCGTGTTCATCAGGTCGATGGCGACCAGGGGCCAGCTGGGTGGCCTGGCTGCGGCCGCCCCGCAGGCCCTGCGGGTGCTGGACGTGGCCGGCTTCGACGTGGTGCTGCTGGAGACGGTCGGCGTGGGCCAGTCCGAGATCGATGTGGTCCGGCTGGCCGACACCACGCTGGTGCTGCTCGCGCCCGGGATGGGTGACGGCATCCAGGCGGTCAAGGCCGGCATCCTGGAGATTGCCGATGTGTTCGTGGTGAACAAGGCCGATCGGGACGACGCCGGCACGGTCAGCCGCAACCTGCGTCACCTGCAGGCGATGGCCGGCGCGGACGGTGCCAGCGGTGGTGGCTGGACGGTACCGATCCTGCGCACGGTGGCTACCCGGTCCGAGGGCATTGATGAGCTGGTGCGGGCGATCGAGCGGCACCGGTCCTGGCTGGCCGGCTCCGGCGAGCTGGACCGGCGCCGGCAGGCCCGGGCCCGCGCCGAGATCGAGGCCATCGCGATCGAGCAGCTGCGGCGGCGGTTTCGCGACGGTGCCGATGGCCCGACGCTGGACGAGCTGGCCGGCCGGGTGCTCGACGGGTCGCTGGATCCTTACCGTGCGGTCGAACAACTGCTCGGCGACTAGCGGGCTCAGCTGACCGGCATGATCCGGAAGACCGGAAAGCCCGGGGCGACGGCGGCCAGCTGCTCGTCGCTGGCGTCGGCGGACAGGCCGTCGAAGAACTGGCCGACCTCCCACTTCCACTTGCGCAGGTACTCCCGCAGGATCGGTAGCTTGTCGGTGTCGGCGACCTCGTCGGCGCTGAACGCCTCGAGCCGCCTGCCCAGCTTCAGCTGACCGTCGCCTGCCACCCGCAGGTTGCGCACCCACTGGGTAGTGCCGCGTGGCGAGATCAGGTAGCGCTGGCCGTCCATGCTGAGCGGGTTCACCGGGGTGCTGCGCCACTGCCCGCTCTGCCGGCCACGTACCCGTAGCTCGCGGGAGCCGTAAACGCTGACTCCCAGCCGGGTCAACCGGCGAACCAGCCTGTTGAAGACATTGCGGGTGAACCAGTCGGGGGCGAGGTAGCGAGTTTCCTTGGTCATGTCCGGTTCCTTCGGATAGGCGCTGCATTTTTGAGAGCACTGCTCTCTGTTCGAAGCAATGATGCGCTGCGCGGCCAGGCTTCGTCAAGAGCGGTGCTCTCATTTGTTGCCAGCGATCTGCCTGGCCGGCATACTGGCTGGCATGACGACCGATAGCGCGCCTCGTGGGGTCCGGGCCAGGGTTCGCGAGGAGCTCAGCCGCGAGATCCGCGAGGCCGCCCGACGCCAGCTGGCCCAACACGGCTCGGCCGAGCTCTCGCTGCGAGCGGTGGCCCGGGAGCTGGGCATGGTGTCCTCAGCGGTGTACCGGTACTACCCGAGCCGCGACGAGCTGCTCACCGCGCTGATCATCGACGCCTACCAGGCGGTCGGTGCCGCCGCCGAGCAGGCCGAGGCCGAGCAGCGGCGCGCTGACTTCGCCGGCCGCTGGCTGGCACTGGCGCGCGGCGCGCGGGGCTGGGCGATCGAGCACCCGCAGGAGTACGCGCTGATCTTCGGCAGCCCGGTGCCCGGCTACCAAGCACCGCCCGACACCGTCGACCCTGCCGCCCGAATACCCTTGCTCATGCTGGCAATCCTGGCTGATGCGCACCAGGCCGGCCAGCGCGCGCCGGGCACTGACCGGCCGCTGCCACGCTCGGTACGTAGCGACCTGAAGGCTTTGCGAGCGCAGATCGGCGCGCCGTTCGGCGAGCAGCGGCTGGCTCGTGCGGTGATGGCCTGGACCCAGCTGATCGGCAGCATCAGCTTCGAACTGTTCGGTCACCTCAAGGGCTCGGTGGTCGACTATTCGGCTTACTTCGATTACCAGATGGGCCGGATCGGGCACGAGCTCGGGCTATAGCTCAGGCCTGAGCTCGGCCTTGAACTCGGCCTCGGCCTCGAACTCGGGCAACCGGTCAGCGGACTGCTCGACTTCCAGCAGCGAGGCCTCATGCTGCTCGGCCTGGTAAGCCCGATGGCCACCACGCAGTCCGAACAGCCGCTTGGACAGCAGCAGGTAGGCCACCGCGGCCAGGTTGACGATGAAGGCGACAGCGCGCAATACCGTTACCTTCTCGGTCAATTCATAGATCTCCAGCGGCAGGAACAGTGAGGTTGCCACCACCGCGAAGTACTCGCCCCAGCGCTTGAGCAGCCACAATCCGACGCCCTCGATCAGCTGCAACATGCCATAGAACAGCAGGAAGGCGGCGACCAGGTCCAGCGTCGAGCCCCGCGCGTTCAGCGCGCTTTCCACCGAGTGGATCAGGCCGGAATCGGTAGCGTTCCAGCCCAGCTGGTCGAACAGTGGCTTGGCCGCGGCCAGATCTCGATCGAAGACCTGCCGGACGGTGACCTGGCTCGACTTGAACTGTAGCACCGCGATGCCCAGCAACAGGATCAGTAGCCCGCGCACGAACCGCTCGATGGCAAGCAGCCGCAGGATGAACGCCGATCGCAGCGCCTTCCCGCGCAGCAGCACCGGGGCGTCCTCGGCCGGACCGCTGCCGTGTGGTTCGCCGAGCACGTAGCAACCGCAGCGCAAGCACCGCCAGCCAGCCCCGAGCGGGGTGTCGGCGGTCAGCCGTTCGCGCAGCCGCGGTTCGTCCGGGGCATAGGTGACGTGCCCGGATCGGGAGCAGGCACGCAGGTTCCAGTCCACGTCCGAGACCCTATCCGGCGCTGGTTCTAACTACTGGCGGGCCGGTGTTAGCGATAGGCGCTGATCCCGGTGAGCTGCTGGCCGAGCACCAGGGTGTGCACCTCGTGGGTGCCCTCGTAGGTGTAGACCGTCTCCAGGTTGACCGCGTGCCGCAGCGGCGAGTACTCGGTGGTGATGCCGGAACCACCCAGGATGCTGCGCGCTTCACGGCAGACCTGCAGCGCCGAGCTGACATTGTTGAACTTGCCGTAGCTGATCTGGTGCGGCTGGATCTGACCGGCGTCCTTGAGCTCGCCGAGCCGGCGCGCGACCAGCTGCATGTTCGACACGGTCACTGCCATCTCGGCCAGCTTGCGCTGGGTCAGCTGGAACGACGAGATCGGCTTATCGAACTGGACCCGGCTATTGGCGTAGTTCAGCGCGCTGGCCAGGGCGTCGCGAGCCGAGCCGACCACACCGCAGACGATGCCGAACCGGGCCTCGGTGAGGCAGCCGAGCGGCGCCCGCAGGCCCTTGGCCTGCGGCAGCTGCGCCGAGGCCGGCAGCCGAACCTCGTCGAAGCTCAGCTCGGAGGTGATCGATGCGCGCAGCGAGATCTTGTGGTGGACGTCGGAGGCGGTGAAGCCGGGCGTGCCCTTCTCCACCAGGAAGCCGCTAACACCCTCGTCGGTCCGGGCCCAGACCACCGCGACGTCGGAGATCGAGCCGTTGGTGATCCACATCTTCGAACCGTGCAGGATCCAGTCGGCATTCTCGCCGCTGCCGTCCCGCCTGGCGTAGGTGCGCATCGACCCCGGATCGGAGCCGGCGTCAGGCTCGGTCAGGCCGAAGCAACCGATCGCCTCGCCGCGGCTCATCGGCGGCAGCCAGCGCTGCTTCTGCTCCTCGCTGCCATAGGCGTAAATCGCATACATCGCCAGCGAACCCTGCACGCTGACCAGCGACCGCAGTCCTGAGTCGACCGCCTCGATCTCGGCGCAGGCCAGGCCGTACTGGCTCGCCTTCGCCCCGGCGCAGTCATAGCCGTCCAGGTGCATGCCGAGCACGCCCAGCTTGCCGAACTCCAGCGCCAGCTCGCGGGCCGGCAGGGTGCCAGCCTCGAACCACTCCGCAATGTGCGGGCGCAGTTGCTCGGTGGCAAACTGCCGGATGGTGTCGCGCAGCAGCCGGTCCTCGCCATTGAGGGTGTCATCGAGGCCGAGCAGGTCCAGGCGGGCGAGCGCGTCGAAGTCGGCCGGAGCAGGGGTCGTCATGCCCGCCACGATACGTCCTGGCAACGGCAGCGGGCATCGTCGCGTGGGCCACTAGTTAGGCTGGCCACCATGTCCCCGCCGCTGCCCTTCGACCCGGTCGAGCGGGCCGGCCAGTCCTGGGCCAAGCATTACCCGGATGCCGGCGAGGGCGTCTACACCGCGATGCGGGCTGTCACCTCGATCATGCGGGCCCAGCAGATCCTGATCGCCGGCCTCGATGGCGCGCTTCGTCCGTTCGGACTGACCTTCTCCCGCTACGAGGCGCTGGTGCTGCTCACCTTCTCATCGACCGGCGCGCTGCCGCTGTCCAAGATCGGTGAGCGGCTGCAGGTGCATGCCACCAGCGTCACCAACGTGGTGGACCGGTTGGAGGCAGCCGGGCTGGTGCGGCGCGAGCCGAATCCGCGCGATGGCCGGGGCACGCTCGCGGTGATCACCGCCGAGGGGCGCAAGGCCGCTGACCGGGCGACCCGCGAGCTGCACAAGAACCAGTTCGGCCTGGCCGGCCTGACCGTCGAGGAGCTGCGCCAGCTGTTCAGCATCCTGCGCCGGCTGCGGGTGGACGCCGGCGACTTCCTGCAGTGATGCAATAGCGGTTGTCCACTCCCGCAGTGCCGGGTCGGAATGCGAGCATGGCTGGCCTGGTTGCCACACCTGAGCAACCAAACCCCCATACGTCAGATTCTGAGGAGAGCTAGCTGTGACGTCAGACAACGCTGTCGTGTCCGCCAAGGACTCCGGCACCTTCGAGATCGCCGGCAAGACCGTGCACCGGCTGGGCTTCGGCGCGATGCGAATCACCGGCCCCGGCATCTGGGGCGAGCCGGCCGACCGGGCCGAGGCGATCGCGGTGCTGCGCCGGGCAGTCGAGCTGGGCGTCGACTTCATCGACACCGCCGACTCATACGGCCCCGGCATCAGCGAGGAGATCATCGCCGAAGCGCTGCACCCGTATTCCGACGAGCTGCTGATCGCCACCAAGGCCGGCCTGACCCGAACCGGTCCGGACGAGTGGCATCCGGTCGGCCGGCCGGCCTACCTTCGCCAGCAGGCCGAGCTGTCGCTGCGCCGGCTGAAGGTCGAGCGGCTGGACCTGCTCCAGCTGCACCGGATCGACCCGGAGGTGCCGCTGGCTGACCAGATCGGTGAGCTGAAAGCCTTGCAGGACGAGGGCAAGGTCGGCGCGATCGGGGTGTCCGAGGTCAGCGTGGACGAGCTCAAGGCGGCCCGCGAGATCGCCGAGATCGTCACCGTGCAGAACCTGTACAACCTGACCTACCGCAAGTCCGAGCCCGTACTCGACTACGCCACCGCCGAGGGCATCGGTTTCATCCCGTGGTTCCCGATCGCGGCCGGCGAGCTGGCCAAGCCGGGCGGTCCGGTCGACCAGATCGTCCAGGCCACCGGAGCCAGCCCGTCCCAGGTGGCGCTGGCCTGGCTGCTGGCCAAGTCCCCGGTGCTGCTACCGATCCCGGGCACCTCGAAGGTCAGCCATCTGCAGGACAACGTGGGTGCGGCCGGCCTGCGGCTCACCGACGAGCAGGTCGCCGAACTGAGCGCCGCCACCCCGAGCTAAGGACGCCCTTCTGCCGCCGGAAACCGCGAACGAGATCGTCCGGATCGCGGTTTCCGGCGGCAGAATGCAGCTACTGGGAGCAGCCGCCGCCGCTGGCCTTGGCGATCCAGCTGTCCAGCACCGCGCCGTACAGCTTGATGTTGTTGTCGTGGTCATAGCCGTAGCCGGTGTACCAGTGCGCGCCGGTGCCCCGGGTGAAATCACCCTCGATGTAGAAGTGATCCTGCGAGCCGTTGTAGCCGGTCTTGGTCAGGTACAGGATCGGTGTGCCGACGTTGTTCGCGTCGCGCAGCCAGGCACCGGGCGGGATCGAGCCGGTGCCGTCGGAACAGATGCCCCGGTCCGGGTCGGTGATCGCGCCGGCCGGTCCGGCAGCCGCGACCAGCAGCCCGGCACCGAGAGTGGCGGTCGCGACGACCGCACCGAACCGCCGAGTGGACGTCCTGAGGTTCATCGAATTCCCTTCGTTTATAAGGGTTAATGAGTTAGCGGCTGGCTCACGGGCAGGCGTCGCCACCGTCCGGCGTGCCGTACGGGGTGCGGCTGCTGTCGAAGTGGCCACCCCACACCCAGCCCCGGATCAGCGGGCTGGTCCGGCTGACGTAGCCCTGGGTCCACTGGTTGGCCTCGTTGGTGTAGACGTGCCAGGCCTGGGTGCTGCTCATGGTGTAGGTGACGCTGCCGCCGGGACCGGTCTCGACCGGCGTGCCGGCCTTGACGCAGACCGGGTAACCGGAATTGGCCGAGGCGGTAGTGCTGGCGCCGGCCAGCACGGCGCCGGTCAGGGCGAGGCCGGCGACCAGCGAAAGCGTGCGGTTCTTGGTGAACACGGGGACTCCTGAGGGGTGGACGGGACGGAGGTTTCAGCAGCCGCCGGTGGACTTGGCGATCCAGTTGTCCAGTACCGCGCCGTAGCGGGTGAGGTTGTTGTCATGGTCGTAGCCGTAGCCGACGTACCAGTGCGCGTTGCCGTGGTAGAACTCGCCCTCGATGTAGAAGTGATCGAGCGAACCCGCGTACCCCGATTTGGTCAGGTACAGGACCTCGGTGCCGAGGTTGTTCGGATCGCGCTCCCAGGCACCCGGCGGGATCGATCCGCTGCCGTCGTCGCAGATGCCACGGTCGGGATTGGCGGCCGCGACCGCGGTGCCGGTGCCGGCAATCAGCAGGCTGGTGCTGGCCGCCAGCGCCAGCGCCAGGGCGGCGAACCGGGTTCGGGTGGTGCCCTTGTTCATGGGATTTGCCCTTCTGAATAAGGCTGAACTGCGATTGGCCCGGACGGCGCGGCGCGGCCGCTGGGTTCAGGCTCAGGCACCGTGCCGGCGATGGCTACAAAATAGGCCAAATACTTATAAGCTGCAATTCGGACGTCGATTGGTTGCCCGGTACGGGGGTGCTGACGGCGGCAGAACCGGCGACCTGGAAAAATGGTGAGCATGCGTCCTGGTGGTCCACGTCCCCGTAGCTCAGCCCGTCCGGCTAGTTCAGCCCAGCCGGCACCGTCGTCAGCGGCGGTGGCCGCGATGTCCGGTGCGGTCGACCTGGCGGCGGTGAAAGCACGCTCGGAGGCAGCCGCGCGTGCTGCCAGCGCGCCCGCGCCAACCGGTGGCCAGTTCGTCATCGACGCCACCGAAGCGAACTTCCAGGCCGAGGTGCTTGACCGGTCCTTCCAGGTGCCGGTCCTGCTCGACCTGTGGGCCGAGTGGTGCCAGCCGTGCAAGAGCTTGTCGCCGATCCTGGAGAAGCTTGCCGCCGAGGGCGCCGGTAGCTGGATCCTGGCCAAGGTCGATGTCGATGCCAACCAGCGGATCTCGCAGATGCTGCAGGTACAGAGCATCCCGACCGTGTTCGCGGTGATCGGTGGTCAGCTGGTGCCGGGCTTTCAGGGCGCGTTGCCCGAGGCCCAGGTCCGCGAGTTCATCGCGGCGGTAATGCAGGCTGCCGAGCAGGCCGGCTTGTCAGGCCCAGGTGGCGCGACCGGTCCGGCGGCCGGCCAGCCGGATGCCGAACTGGCCCCGGACGTGCCGGCCGGCCCGCCGGAGGACCCCCGGTTCACCGCTGCGGAACAGGCGCTGCAGGATGGCGATTTCGACCTCGCCGCCGAGCGCTACAACGCGATCCTGTCCGCCGAACCGGCCAATGGCGAGGTCCAGCTCGCCTTGCTGCAGGTGGGGCTGCTCAAGCGGCTGGCCGAGTTGCCTGCTGATGCGGTGCAGGCTGCGGCCGCGGCCCCCGACGATGTCGCCGCCCAGCTTGCCGCCGCCGATGCCGAGTTGGCCGAGAACCAGATCGAAGCCGCGTTCAGCCGGCTGATCGGGCTGGTGCGCAGGGTGCGCGGCGATGACCGTACCCCGGTGCGCGACCGGCTGGTGGAGTACTTCGACCTGCTCGGCCCGGACGATCCGCGGGTCGGCCCGGCGCGCCGAGAACTCGCCAACGCTCTGTTCTAGGGCCTGCAGCCCAGCGAACGCGAAGCGGCCCGGTAACTCCTGAAGGAGTTACCGGGCCGCTTACCTTTGGGTAGCTGGCAGGTCAGCGCTGGTTGCGCGGGACGTGCGGCATGATCGCGTCCGGCGGGATCACGCCCAGTCGACCGGCCTGGTAGTCGGCCATCGTCTGCTGGAGTTCTGCCTTTGTGTTCATGACGAACGGCCCGTACTGCACCATCGGCTCCCGGATCGGCTCGCCGCCGAGCAGGATCACCTCCAGCGTTGCGGTGCGACTGTCCTGGCGAGCATCGGCAGCGAGCGTCAGCCGATCGCCGGTACCGAAGACCGCGAGCTGCCCGGCGCGAATCGGCTCCGCGTCCGGCCCCACCGTGCCCGAACCGGCCATCACGTAAGCAAGGGCGTTGTAGCTGGGTTGCCAAGGCAACGACAGCTGCGAACCCGGCGCGATCGAGGCGTGCAGCAGGGTGATCGGGGTGTGGGTACTACCCGGCCCGGCGTGCCCGTCCACATCGCCCGCGATCACCCGCAGCAGCGAGCTGCCGTCCGCGCTGGCCAGCAGCAGGATCTGGTCGGACTCGATGCCCTGGTACTTCGGGGTGAGGAACTTGTCCTTCGCGGGCAGGTTCACCCACAGCTGGAAGCCATGGAACAGCCCGCCGTCCTCA
>JBDSAN010000572.1:0-7187 GCA_039922115.1 Jatrophihabitantaceae bacterium | reverse complement strand
TGCCCACGTGTTACTCACCCGTTCGCCGCTCCGTCATCCTCCCGAAGGAGGAGCGTCGCTCGACTTGCATGTGTTAAGCACGCCGCCAGCGTTCGTCCTGAGCCAGAATCAAACTCTCCGTGAATGTCTATATGACTAGTCAGGCAAGCCCGACGTTGTCTACACAGAAGACCGCCGAAGCAGTCATTTGATAGCTGACCAATCCGAGCTGGTATTGCTCGTAATCAATCAAAGAAATTCGTACGTAAGTATCGACAATGCCTACACCTACGGACGAGGTTGTGCTTTTATGGCACTAACTTTCGGCACACTGTTGAGTTCTCAAGGAGCGGACGCACACCATCGCTCGCCTTTCGGCTCACTCCGGGGCAACCTGTGTAACGCTACTCGGTCCGTTTCGCAGTGTCAAACCGACCTGCTCGTCCCGCGCCCACCGTCCAGCGGCAGGTTTTCACCTGCGCAGCTGCCCTGGTGGGGTGCCCGGCCGGCCCCCGTTTCGGGCTCCGTTCGCCGTGCAGTGAGAACATTAGCGGTAGCCCATACGCGGGTCAAATCCGGGGTGTCAGGCACATGAAGGCCCCGTATCTTCGGCGTTACAGGCGCCCGACGAACGATTTCTTCAGATCGTGACTTGTGTGATGCGGACCACCTTGCGCTTGCCGACTGAGAGCAAGCGGCCAGCTACGTCAGCCGCCGGCAAGTCGTACTGGCGAGCGGCCACCGGTACTCCGTCAATCTTCACGCCACCGGCATCAATGAGCCGACGCGATTCGGAACTGCTGGCCGCCAAGCCGGCAGCGACTAATAGCGCTGGCAAATGGACCGTTTGTCCAAGATCTACCTGGAATTCAGGCGCATCCTGCGGCAATGCGTGGTCCCGGAAGATCGCATTGAACCGAGCTTCGGCCGCCTCGGCTGCGTCCTTACCGTGATAGAGCGCGACCACCGCGCGGGCCACCTGGCGCTTGGCCACGTTCGCACGGCTGCCACCAACCGCGACCTCAGACGCCAGCTCCGCCAGCTCGTCCGGATGCATCGCGGTGCACAGGGTCGCGTAGGACTCGACCACGGTGTCCGGAATCCGCATCAGCTTGCCGAACTGCTCATCGGCCGGCTCGGTAATCGCCACGAAGTTGTTCAGCGATTTGCCCATCTTTTCCACGCCGTCGATACCGACCAGCAGCGGCATCGTCAGCACCGCCTGGGCTGGCAACCCCCGCGCTCGTTGCAGGGTGCGTCCTACCAGGTTGTTGAAGGTCTGATCCGTCCCGCCGAGCTCGATATCGGCATCGATCTCTACCGAGTCAATCCCTTGCAGCAGGGGGTAGAAAAACTCCGACAAGGTGATCGGCACCTGACCGGCAAAGCGACGAGCGAAGTCATCGCGTTCGAGCAACTGCGCGACGGTGAGCTGCTGGGTGTAGGCCAGCAGATCGGCCAATCCCAACGATGAGAGCCAGTCAGCGTTGTTCCGGATCTCGGTACGTTCGGGCAGCAGAATGCGCATCAACTGGTCGAAGTACCCGCTGGCATTGGCCCTTACCTGCTCAGCCGATTGAGCAGAGCGGGTAGCGGTCTTGCCGGACGGGTCACCGACCTGGCCGGTGAAGCCGCCGACGACCAGCACCGCGGTGTGCCCGAAATCCTGGAACTGCCGAAGCTTTCGCAACACCACGGCATGACCGAGCGTCAGGTCACTGCCGCTCGGATCGATACCGAACTTGACCCGGAGCGGCCGATCTTGCTGGTCAGCAGCCAGCAACCGCTCAGCAAGCCCGTCCTGGGGCAGGATCTGGGCGGCTCCGTAGGCCAATACCCGGTGGGCTTCGTGCAGGTGCGGCGGCAATTGGTCCAGCCGCTGATCAGGTCGGTCAGCCATGTCAGTCACGATCGTTAAGTCTGCCCGGTCTGCCGAGCGCGTTTCCGTCCGCCCGGCCGGAACGCCGAGACGGTCGGGTCATCCGGCAACCAGAATCGCCACGGGTGTTCCGTCCCGACCGTGATGCCGACCCTCGGACCGCTGCGGTAATCCGAAGCCGGCGCAAGCCGCTCAAGCCGAACCGGCGAGGCCGGATCGAGTAGATCCAGGCCGGTATGGGATCCGTTGAGCCCCAGGCACCTCGCCAACCTGGCCGGGCCGCTGGCGAGCTTGGCCGGACTGGTAGCCGTGATGCCCTGCCGCTGACCGTCCGGCTCGCCTACGACGATCTCAGCGGCGCGCAGCAGCACTGCCGCAGCGATATCAGGCGGTCCGCACACCACATTGGCGCACCAGTGCATGCCGTAGACGAAGTAGCAGTACAGGTGACCGGCCTCGCCGAACATCACGCTGTTGCGTTTCGTCCGACCACGAAAGGCATGCGAGGCCGGATCGTGGGCGCCCTCATAGGCCTCCACCTCGGTGATCCTGGCCCGCACCAGCTGGCCGTCCAGCTCGCTGACCACGGTCGCGTTAAGCAGGACCGGGGCCACCGATAGCGCTGATCCAGCGAGCAAATCTCGATCGACGGGGAGCTGATTCAGCTGCCGTCACCGCCACTCGCGTAGCGCGGCGAGTTCGCGGCCGACCAACTCCAACTGCTCGGCAACCCGAACCGGAGCGGTGCCGCCGTAGGACGATCGGCTACCGAGCGAGCCAGCGACGGTCAGTACCGAGCGCACCTGCGGCCGTAACAGCGGCGAGATCGCGGCGAAGTCGGCGTCGGTCAAGTCCTCGAGAGCGATGCCGCGCGCCTCACAGACCCGCACACAATCACCGGCGAGTTCATGTGCCACCCGAAAAGGGACACCATCTCGTACCAGCCATTCCGCGACATCGGTGGCCAGCGAGAAGCCTTGCGGCGCGAGCGCCTGCAACCGCTCGGTGTTGAACACCAGCGTCGCGACCAAGCCGGACATCGCCGGCAACAGCAGGTGCAGGTTGTCGATCGCGTCGAATACCGGTTCCTTGTCCTCTTGCAGATCACGGTTGTAGGCAAGGGGCAAACCCTTCAGGGTTGCCAGCAGGCCGGCGTGATCGCCGATCAGCCGGCCGGCCTTGCCCCGGGCCAGCTCGGCGACGTCCGGATTCTTCTTCTGCGGCATGATCGATGACCCGGTCGAGTAGGCGTCATCGAGCGTTACGAACGAGAATTCCTTCGTAGCCCAAAGGATGATCTCTTCCGCCAGTCGGGACAAGTCGACCGCGATCATGGTGGTGATGAAGGAGAATTCGGCCACCACATCACGCGCAGCGGTCGCATCGATCGAGTTCTCCGCAGCGGCCGCGAAACCCAATTCCTGCGCCACCGCCTGCGGATCGAGCCCCAGCGAGCTACCAGCCAGCGCGCCTGAGCCGTACGGGCTGATCGCCGCCCGAACGTCCCAGTCCCGCAACCTGGCCAGGTTGCGCAGCAGCGGCCAGCAATGTGCCAGCAGGTGATGCGACAGCAACACCGGCTGGGCGTGCTGCAGGTGGGTCCGGCCAGGCATCGCGACACCGAAGTGCCGATCAGCCTGGCCGATCAACGCATCGGCCAGCGACCCGACCTGGCCGGTAAGTTCGCGCGCCTGCTCGCGCAGGTACATCCGGATCAGCGTGGCGATCTGGTCGTTGCGGGAACGGCCGGCACGCAGCCGGCCACCGAGTTCGGTGCCGACCCGTTCCAGCAGGCCACGCTCCAGCGCGGTGTGCACGTCCTCATCGCCAGGACCGGGCCGGAACTCCCCCGACCGGACATCGGCATCGAGATCGTCCAGGCCGGCCAGCATGCCGGCCAGCTCGTCGTCGGAGAGCAGGCCGGCCGCGTGCAGCACTCGCGCGTGCGCACGCGAACCGGCTAGGTCGTGCAAGGCCAGCCGCCAGTCGAAATGGGTGGACAGCGACAGCGCGGCCAGCGCATCGGCCGGCGCGCCGGTAAAGCGGCCGCCCCAGAGCTGGACGGGCTTGGCTGCAGTTGACGACACGGTTGCCGGCGAACCGGGCTCGGTCACCGGCCCAGCTTCTGCTCGCGACGAGCCGCGATCCGGCTCGGCAGGCCCCACAGCTGCACGAAGCCCTTGGACAGGGTCTGGTCGAAGGTGTCACCGGTGTCATAGGTGGCCAGGTCGAAGTCATACAGCGAACCCTCGCCGCGCCGGCCGGTCGGCACCGCCCGCCCACCGTGCAACCGCAGCCGGATGTCGCCGGAGACGTAACGCTGCGACGAGCCGATGAAGGCATCCAGCGACTCGCGCAGCGGCGAGAACCACAGGCCGTCATAGACCAGTTCGGTCCAGCGCTGCTCGACCGAGAATTTGAAGCGTCGCAAGTCGCGCTCGACGGTCAGGTCCTCCAGCTCCTGATGGGCGGTGATTAGCGCGATCGCCCCGGGCGCCTCGTACACCTCGCGGCTCTTGATGCCAACCAGCCGGTCCTCGACCATGTCCAGCCGACCGACGCCCTGGGCGCCTGCCCGCTGGTTCAACTGCTCGATCGCCTGCAGGATGGTCACCGACTTGCCGTCGATGGCAGTCGGGACACCGTTGTGGAAGCTGATGATCACATCATCGGGCTCGCGCGCCAGGCTCGGATCGGAGGTGTAGGAATAGACATCCTCGATCGGGGCATTCCACGGATCCTCCAGGAAGCCGGTCTCCACCGCGCGTCCCCACAGGTTCTGGTCCACCGAGTACGGCGACCGCTTGGACTGATCGATCGGCAATCCCTTGTCCTCGGCGAACTGGATGGCCTTGTCCCGAGTCATGCCGCTGTCCCGGACCGGGGCCAGCACCTTGAGGTCGGGCGCGAGGGCGCCGATGCCGACCTCGAAGCGCACCTGGTCATTGCCCTTACCGGTGCAACCGTGCGCAACGGTGTCGGCACCGAACTGCTGGGCCGCCAATGCCAGGTGCTTGGCGATGACCGGCCGGGACAGCGCCGACACCAGCGGGTAGCGCTCGAGGTACAGCCCGTTGGCCAGCAGCGCCGGCAGGCAGTATTGCTCAGCGAATTCGGTCTTGAGGTCCAGCACAACCGATTCGACCGCGCCGCAATCGAGCGCCCGCTGCCGGATCGCCTCCAAGTCCTCACCGCCCTGGCCGACGTCGGCGGCGACGCAGACCACCTCGGCGCCGGTCTCGGCGGCAATCCAACCGATCGCCACCGAGGTGTCCAAGCCGCCAGAGTAGGCCAGCACAATCCGCTTGCTCATAGGGGTTATCTCCTTCGTGATGGCTTAAGCACGCTCGCGCGCAGGGAGCCGGTTCGGGTTGGTGGCAGGAACTTTCAGCCTGGATTGGACAGCTGGCGCAGCCGGTCAGCCAGCGCCGGACCGCCGACCGGGTCGCGGCTGACCACCAGGATTGTGTCATCGCCGGCGATCGTGCCCAGCACCTCGGGCAGGCCGGCCCGATCAATCGCGCTGGCCAGGAAGTTGGAGGCACCCGGCGGGGTCCGCAGTACCGCGATGTTGGCACTGGCCTCAGCTGAGACCAGCAGCTCGGCGAGCAACCGGGCCAGCCGCTGCGGTGGTGCATCGTCCTGCCTGCGAGCGGCCAGCGGAGTGCCGTCCTGCGGCACCACGTAGCTCGGCTGGCCGCCGTCGGCGGAGCGCAGCTTGACCGCGCCCAGCTCGTCCAGGTCCCGGCTGAGCGTTGCCTGAGTGACCCGGATGCCGGCGTCGGCGAGCAAGCCGGCCAGTTCGGCCTGCGAGCCGACCGCGCGCTCGGACAGCAGCGTGACGATCCGGGCCTGCCGCACGGCCCGGCCGGTCAGTTCGCCGAGTTCGGTCCCGTTCGTCGAACCGCGCATCAGGATCGCTCCAACAACCAGCCGAGCAGCGCCTTCTGGGCGTGCAACCGGTTCTCGGCCTCGTCCCAGACCACGCTGCGCGGCCCGTCGATGACAGCAGCGTCGATCTCATCGCCGCGATGGGCCGGCAGGCAGTGCAGCACGATGGCATCGGCGGCGGCCTCGGCCAGCAGCGCCTCGGTGACCGAGTACCCGCGCAGGTGCTGCACTCGCTTGGCCGCTTCGGCTTCATCCCCCATCGAGACCCAGGTATCGGTCGCCAGCACGTCAGCGCCCTCGGCAACGACCGCGGCCCGGCTGCTGACCGTCACCGAACCGCCGGTCTCAGCAGCCAGCTCGCTGGCCCGGTGCACCACTTGCGGGTTCGGCACCTCGGTATCGGGGCCGGCCACCGTCACATGCATGCCGGCCAGCGCGCCGGCCAGCAGGTAGGAGTGCGCCATATTGTTCGCGCAGTCACCTAGGTAGGCCAGCCGGAGCCCGGCCAACTTGCCCTTGTGTTCTCGGATGGTCTGCAGGTCGGCGAGCAGCTGGCACGGGTGGAACTCATCGGTCAGCGCGTTGACCACCGGCACTGAGCTGACCGCGGCCATTTCCAGCAGGTCCTGCTGGGAGAAAGTCCGCCACACGATCGCCGCGACCTGGCGTGCCAGCACCCGCGCGGTATCGGCCACCGGCTCACCACGTCCGAGCTGGCTGTTGGCCGATTCGACCACCAGCGGGAACCCACCGAGCTCGCTGATACCGACGCTGAACGAGATCCGGGTGCGGGTGGACGGCTTGTCGAACAGCACCGCCACCGTTCGCGGCCCGGCCAGTGGCCGGAAACCGTACCGGTCGGCCTTCATCCGGTCGGCAAGGTCGAGGACTTCGATCAGCTCGTCCGGGGACAGGTCATCGTCACGCAGGAAATGCCGGGTCATGACGCGGCACCCTGCTCGGCCAGTTCCTGCTCAGTGAGCTCGACTGACACGGCCCGTACGGCATCAGCCAACCTGGCCACCGCATCGGTCACCGTGGGCGCGTCCACGAGCAATGCCGGCGCCAGCCTGATCACCTCGGGCCGGACCGCGTTGACCAGCAACCCCCGCTCGCGGGCAGCCGCCTCGACCGCGGCTGCCGCCGCGCTGGACAGCACCAGCCCCCACCACACGCCGCTGCCGCGCGCCGACGTGACCAGCGGGTCGGTGAGCCCGCCCAATGCCGTCCCGAGCAAGCCGCCGACATCGCGCACGTTGGCCAGCAGGCCGTCCTGCTCGATGGTCTGCAGCACCGCGAGCGCGGCCGCGCACGAGACCGGGTTGCCGCCGAAGGTGCTGCCGTGCGAACCGGGGGTCAGCAGCTCGGCCGCCGAACCGAGCCCGATACAGGCACCGATCGGCAGGCCACCGCCGAGTCCCTTGGCCAGCGTCAGGAT
>JBDSAN010000571.1:0-4247 GCA_039922115.1 Jatrophihabitantaceae bacterium | reverse complement strand
AAGACCGGCTACACCACTGACGCCGACGCGCTGGCCTGGCTGGCCGAGGCCAGCGACAATCCGTTGCTCGGTTACCTGCTGCGGCACCGGGAAGTCACCCGGCTGAAGTCGGTGATCGACTCGCTGTTGCCGATGGTCGATGAGCACGGCCGGGTGCACACCACCTTCAACCAGACCATCGCCGCGACCGGTCGGCTGTCCAGCGTGGACCCGAACCTGCAGAACATCCCGGTGCGAACCGCCGAGGGCCGCCGGATCCGCGAGGCGTTCGTGGTCGGTGACGGCTACGAGTGCCTGATGACCGCCGACTACAGCCAGATCGAGATGCGCATCATGGCGCACCTGTCCAAGGACGCCGGCCTGATCGAGGCCTTCAGCTCAGGCGAAGACCTGCACACCTTCGTGGCCGCGCGGGCCTTCGACGTGGCGCCGGATGCGGTGGATGTCGACCTGCGCCGGCGGGTGAAGGCGATGAGCTACGGCCTGGCCTACGGGCTGTCGGCCTACGGCCTGGCCCAGCAGCTCAAAATCACCCCGGACGAGGCGAAGGGCCAGATGGAGGCGTACTTCGCCCGCTTCGGTGGCGTGCGCGATTACCTGTACTCGGTGGTCGAGCAGGCCCGCCAGACCGGCTACACCGAGACAATCATGGGCCGCCGGCGCTACCTGCCCGACCTGAACTCCGACAACCGGCAGCGTCGCGAGATGTCGGAGCGGATGGCCTTGAACGCGCCGATCCAGGGCAGCGCTGCCGACATCATCAAGGTTGCCATGCTGACCGTGCAGCGGTCGCTGGCCGAGTCCGACCTGCGATCGAGATTGCTGTTGCAGGTACACGACGAACTGGTCCTTGAGATCGCCGCCGGCGAGCGTGAGCAGGTCGAGGCACTGGTCCGGGACGGGATGGGCAGCGCGGCCAGCCTGGACGTCCAACTCGACGTCAGCGTCGGCGTCGGATCCAACTGGGACAACGCCGCCCACTAAGCGCGTCGGCAATTTGCGGTTGGAGTTCTGACCGCAGCCCGAACCAGTAACCGTCGAATAACAGTCGCGTCGGCTCGTACGGGCCAGCTAGTACGGGTCGGCGGTGTCGTGATGGCCGACCAGTCGAGCCACCGGATACAGCTTCAAACGCAGCAGGATCTTGATCGCGACGTTGCGCAGCCACCAGGGCAGCTCAGCGATCAGCCGCAGCCGGTCGGCCCGGTCCGGGGTGCCGACCTCGAACCGGGCCAGCGATCCGGTCCGGTCCAGGTAGCGCAGCCGGCGGCCGGGCAGCACATGCCGCAGCAGCCCGAGGGTGACCCCGATCGAGGAGAACGCGTCGTGGATAGCGACATGTCCGCCGGCCGGCAGGAACCGCGCCCAGCGCAGGTCGTCGGCCAGCGTCCAGTAGTTGTGCTTGCCGTCGATGTAGAGAAAGTCGATCGGCTCGTGCCAGCCAGGGCGAAGCTCGGTGCTCTTGGCCTGCCGCAGCTCCACCCGGTCGGTGAGTCCGGCGCGGGCCAGGTTGGCGACGAACGCCTCCCGGGTGGCCAAGCCGCCGAACATGGCACCGCCCACGAACGGGTCGATCGCCACCACCGGCGCGGTACCGGCGCCGGCCAGGATCACGGTGGATCGGCCCTGGTGGCTGCCGATCTCGACGATCCGGCCGGCCGGGCCTATCCGGCGCGCCTCGTCCCACAGCGCCCGGGCCTGATCGCGGGTGAGCCAGCCTCCGATGTCGCTGGCAACGGCCCAGGCAGCCTCGAACGCGAGGTTGGCCTCGGCGTCGGCGGGCTCGCTGTCAGGACGTGCAGCGGGCGGTTCAGCGGGCATCGCTGGACCTTATGTCACGACTGCCGTTCAGTGGCACGCCGGTCCGACCAGTCGGCTGCGGATCGTCGGGGGGAAGTGGTTTGATCTGCGTATGCCAGCTTCTCGCCTTGCCCGCTCCGGTGCCCTCGTCCGACCCGGCACCTTGCTCGCCGCCAGCTGCGCGATCGGTGCGCTCGTGCTCGCCGGCTGTGCCAGTACCTCTACCTCGCTGACCAGCCGGCAGAAGTCGGTACAGGCCAGCGTCAGCAACGTCAAGATGACCGATTGCGCCGCGCAGTGCACCGGTGAGATCGACGGTGCGAAGTACGCGATCAAGCTGCCCCAGAAGTGGAACGGCACGCTGCTGCTGTACTCGCACGGCTACCGGTTCGCCACGCCCGCGCCGCCGTCCTTCGACCCGGTCGAGACCAATGCCCAGCTGTCGTCCACCGACACCGACGGCACCGGGTCAGACCCGGTCAGCAGCAAGCTGCTCGATGAGGGCTACGCGCTGGCCGGTTCGGCCTACAAGTCCAACGGCTGGGCAGTCGGTGACGGGGTCAAGGCCGGCGAGCAGTTGCATGACCAGTTCGTGAAGCTGGTCGGCACCCCCAAGCGGACCTACGTCTGGGGCGACTCACTCGGCGGCCTGATCACCGAGGTGATCGCTGAATCGAACCCGAGTTGGGTCGACGGCGCCGCGCCGATGTGCGGTGCGGTGGCTGGTCCCAACTACAACTTCGACGTCGCCCTCGATGTCGCCTTCGCGGTCAAGACACTCATCGATCCGCGGTTGAAGCTGACCGGCTACAGCAGCGATTCCGATGCTGCCAACAACTGGAAGCAGGCCGCGGCGCTGGTCGAGAAGGCAGCCGGTGATACCGCCGGCGGTGGCACCGCGAAGGTGCTGTTCATCGCGGCGCTGGCCGACGCTCCCACCGCGACCGCAACCTATGACGGGCACGACCTCACCTCGCAGGTCAAGGCTCGGGTCGAGGCGCTGCTGACCGCGCTGGAATTCGGCACCAGCGGCCGGTACGAGCTTGAGCAGCGGGTCGGCGGTGACCCGTCGGACAACACCAAGGCTGACTACGACAGCCGGGTCGATGCCTCCGAGGCGAGCCTGATCGCGCTGGCCGGCGGTGACGTGGCCAAGCTGAAGCAACAGCTCGATGCGGCGCCCCGGATCACCGCTGATGCCGCCGCACGCGATGCCATCGAGAAGCTCGGCGACACTACCGGCGCGCTCAGCGTCCCGACATTGACGATGCACACCCAGGCCGATCCGCTGGTGCTGGTGCAGAACGAGACGGTGTTCGCCTCGCGGGTGGCGGCCAAGAATCAGAGTGGACGGCTGGTGCAGCTCTACATCGCGCCACCGGCCAGCTACTCCGAGACCGCCAAGGCGCCTTACGGTGCGGGGCACTGCAACTTCTCAGATGGCCAGCGAGTCGGGCTGATCAACGCGCTGGACAGCTGGGTTCGGGATGGCGCTTACCCAAACCCGGCCGGCATCGGGCAGATCATCGGCGACGGCCTCAACCCGGTCTACGTCCCCGGCCCGTGGCCAGGCAACGAAAGCTGAGCCTTGAGCGCAAGCTGACCCCGTGTTGGTCGGCAGCGATCAGCAACGAAAGCTGAGCCCTGAGCGCAAGCTGGCCCCGTGTTGGTCGGCGGCGATCAGCAACGAAAGCTGAGCCCTCAGCCCTGAGCCCTGAGCGCAAGGCATCGGGCTGGACGCGAACTAGTGCCGGCCACGCAGCCCGGGCCAGCTGCGCAGGCCGACCGCGCACCCGGCACTGATCAGATTGATCAGGCATACCAGGCTGATCACGGTGCGCACCGACGGCTGGTCGGTAAGCGTGAGCACGACTACCCCCTCGGCAAGCACGGTCAGCCAGATCAGCGCGGTGACCACCACGTTGCGCACCGCCAGGCCCGCCACCAGCGTGAACTGCACGATTGCTAGGCAGCCGCCGAGCACCGCGAACAGCCAGCTCTGGCTGCCCAGTTCCGGGTAGCGGTTGCCGCCGATGACGGTGGCGGCCAGCGGGCCGAACAGCCAGCTCAGGCCGGCCAGCAGCAACGCCATCGCGGCAATTCCGGCGACCGCGCGAGCGAAGACCCGGTGGTGACGCTCGGTGTCGGTCAATGAGGCGAACAGCACGTTGGCCACCGACTGCGGCAGCCAGAGCGTGGCCTTGGTCAGGATCGACCCGGCTGCGTACACAGCGGCGGCAGTGGTCGGCAGCACGTGGCGAGCCAGCAGCACGTCGCTGACGCTGAGCAGCAGGAAGATTCCGTAGGCGTGCGCGGCATGCCCGCACTCGACCAGCAGGGGCCCCAGCAGCCGCAGGCCAGCGCTGCCCCGACGGCGCAGCTCGGGCAATGCGAGCGCGCTGCCGGCGGCCGCCGCTGACACCCCGACCGCGATTGCGGCCATCGTC
>JBDSAN010000570.1:0-9357 GCA_039922115.1 Jatrophihabitantaceae bacterium | reverse complement strand
CCGTCGATGGCTACCGCGATACCGCTATTGCGATCGGTTATCCGCTGCACGAGTTCGGTCAGCGTCGTCCCGTCGGTGACCTGCTCGGCCTGGCCGTTGAGTGATATCTGCACCGGACGGCCCTTCTATCCTTGGTTGGAGTTGGCGAACCTGCGGGCGTCGAACGGTTGCCATTCTTGCGCAACCGGTCGCCCTGCTGCCAGCGACGCAACCGCCTCCGCGGTGAGCGCTGAGAGCAGGATGCCGTTGCGGTAGTGGCCAGTGGCCACCAGCAGGCCAGGCTGGTACTGCCCGAGCAGCGGGCCATTGTCCGGAGTCCCGGGTCGGCTGCCGGCACGTGCCTCGACGAAGCTGAACTCCGAGCTGATCGGCAGCAGCTCGTAGGCATCGCGAAGCAACTGGTAGAGGCCTCCGGCGGTGACCGTGGTGTCATGGCCTAGCTGCTCGGAAGTGGCCCCAACCACGACCTCGCCGGTGTCGCGCGGCACCAGGTAGACCTCGTTGCCGCGAACCAGTCCCCGCACCGTCCGTCGCAGCACCGGACCGCCAGCCTGCAGCCGTGGCGGCACCGCTAGCCGCAGGATCTGGCCCTTGACCGGCAGCACACCGATCGGCAGCAGTTGCTCGGTCGCCGCGCCCGAACACAGCACCGTGATGGCGGCATCGACGGTCTCGCCTGAGTCCAGCTGGACCCCGGTGACTCGCTCGCCGTGGCGGGTCAGCCGCGCGACCTGCGCCTGGTCCAGTTGGACGCCGACCGACCGGCAGGCTTGGCCGAGCACGTCCAGGTAGCTCCTGTTGTCCACCGAGAGGTCTTCGGCGGCCAGCACGCCGGCACGGACGCCGGTGGCCAGGTAAGGCTCAGCGGCCCGCGCCGCGCTGCCGGTGAGCGATTCCGTCGCCAGCCCCAGGCTTGATCGCCAGCTGGTAAGCCGATCGAGGGCGGCCTTGTCATCGGCGTTGAACGCCACCACCAGGGTGCCGCCACCGCTCAGGCCGGCCTGCTGCCCGGTTCGGGCTTCCAACTCGGTGACCAGCCGGGCGAAGGCCGGTATCGCGGCCAGATTGAGCCGGGTCAACTCGGTCTCACCGAAGGTGGCTTCGCTGACCGGGGCGAGCATGCCGGCCGCGGCCCAGCTGGCACCCCGACCACCGCTGGCATCGAGTAGCCGGACACGAAGCCCGTCGTCGGCGAGCCGGTAAGCCGCGGCGAGGCCGATCACGCCGCCACCCACGATCAGTGCATCTATGCCCACCGGTTCACGCTAGCCAAGTGGTGGCGGATCGTTGGGGTCGGGCGAACCTGTGCGGTTGTCGCCGAGCGTGGTGCCGGCGCTGGCCGTGATCACCATCAGTAGCGCGGCCCCGGTACGTAGCTGCAGCCGCTCACCCAGGACGAGCACGCCGGCGAGCGCTGCGAACGCTGGTTCCAGGCTCATCAGCAACCCGAAGGTCGCCGCCCGGATCCGACGAAGCGCAGTGAGTTCGAGGGAGTACGGAATGAGCGATGACAACAGCGCGACCAGCAAGCCGCCGCCGAGCACCTGGGGACGTAGCAGGGCATCGCCGCCCTGGACCAGGCCGGCTGGGATCAGCGCGACCGCACCGACGCTCAGAGCAATTGCCAATCCCTGCAAGCCGGCGAAAGTCGAGCCGACTCGCTTTGACAGCAGGATGTAGCCGGCCCAGAACCCGCCGGCCAGTAACGCCAGGAGCACGCCCCGGGGGTTGAGCGCCTGTGCCGAACCGTCGAAGGCGAGCAATACCACCCCGCCTCCGGCCAGCGCGGCCCACACCAGATCCAGTGGCCGCCGCGAGCCGAGAATGGCTACCGCCAGCGGGCCAGCGAATTCGATGGTGACTGCCGGGCCTAGCGGGAGCAGCCTCAGCGCTTCATAGAAAGTCCAGTTCATGCTCGCCAGCGCGAGTCCGAACGCGGTGGCGATCAGCAGTTCCCGACGTGACCGCCTGGCAAGCGATGGCCTGGTGATGGCAAGCAAAGCAACGGCGGAAAAGCCAAGCCGCATCAGAACAACGCCGGCCGGGCCGGCTTGGTCGAACAGCTTGGCCGCGAAAGCCGCACCGAACTGCACGGAAGCGATCCCGATCAGGATCAGACCCTGCGGTGGCACCGCGTCCGCTCGAGCCCGCACCGCCACGGCCCCATCCTGCTCGATCGCTACGACACCCGATCGGCCGGGCTAGTGCCCCTAGCGATCCGCGGCGCTAGCCGGAGTCGTCCGTGTTCGGCTGCTCGCCGGGCAGCGGCCAGCGTTGGGTCGGCCTGGTGGTGTAGCGGCGGCCATGCGGGCTGGTCCACTCGGTGTGGCCGGTGACCGGGTCCCGGTCATTCTTCCAACCGTTGCGGGTCTTGGCATTGTGATGCCTGCGGTGCAGCGGTTGCAGATTGTGTTCTGCGGTCGGCCCATTCGGGAACGGCTGGACATGGTCTAGATCGGATCGACGTGCCCGATGAGTGCAATAGGGAAAGGCGCATTCGCCGTCGCGCTCGATCACATGCTCGGCCAGATGTGCTGGTGGCCGGTATTTCGTGGTGCCGTAGTCCAGCAGTTGCCCGGTGCGCGGATCGGTGATGAGCCGTCGCCAGGTGCCGGTGGGGTCATGGGCGAGCTCGCGAGCGTAATCGGCCGAGATCGGCCCGTAGCTTTCCAGCCAACCGGGCAGGTTATCGAGACCGGTGAGGGTATCGAGGCCAACCGTGACCTGAATGCTGGGACGTAGACCCGGATTGGCCGGCAGAATGTCGCTGTCAGCGAGCAGCGCGGCAACCAGCGTGTCAGCTCGAAGTTGATCCCGGCTGCGCGAGTCTGCCTTCGACGCCGACTGGGCGGTGCAGTCCAACCGGCTCATGACCGCGTGCGCATCCGCGGCCGGCAGCAGCGCCATCAGCCAGGCGGTGCCGGGTCCGGCAGGCGCTACTCGGACGTGCCGTTCGGCGATCGAGCGTGCGGTCTTGTCCTGCATGGTGGCCGGGTCTAGGCAGTAGGCGGCTCGCTGAGCGGTACGAGCCAATCCGATACTGGACTGGTCGGCCGCGCCGGGAAGCACCCGTGACTCATACGCTGGCAGCAAAGCATCAGGCAGCACGAAGGATGCTTTGACGATCGCCTCGGCCTGCCCGGGGGTGAGTGCGCCGTCGGACAGGGCTTGCCAGGTAGCCGGCAACCGCAGGCTTAGCTGCTCGGCGTGTGCCAGCCGGGTGCGGGCCTGCCCGGTTGACAACGCCAGCGCCGCGCCGACCTCCTCGACGCACCAGTGCTCCTCGGTAGGGTCGCGGCTGATCAACTGGCCGAGCACTCGCTGCTTGAGCGCGGCCAGCCACGCTTGCTGCCGCTCGATCGCGACCACCGCAGCCACCCCGGCCACCGCATCTAGCGCGTCCAGGTCGGTCGAACCGAGCCTGGCAATCTCAGCCAGGCCAGGAGCGGCCGTGGTGATCGACTCGAACACCGACCGGGCCAGGTCGAGCGGGTGGTCACCGTCGGCAACGGAGCTCACCGATCCCAGCTCTGACCCGAGCGTTACCCCGTACCAGCTATCCGATTCCGGACGCGGCTCAGCAGGCAGGTCCGCCTCGGTCAGCGGCGGCAGGAACGTCCACTGCTCAGCTTCGAAGTCGGGCGCGTTCACAGCTAGAAAGTAATCGAACAGAGCAACGATTGCAAGCAGGAAAGCCAAAGAATGCTCAATTAATCTAAGCATAAACTTCAACGGCATGGCTTGCCCACTCAACCGTAACCGATACCACCGACAGAACCGCTGCCAGTGCTGGAACCGGGCCAACGCCATCGCCTGGTTGGATGGAGCGGTGAGCAAGCCGACGCTGTCCGATGCCCGCCTGTACCTGTGCACCGACTCTCGACGCGAGCAGGCCGACCTGGCCGATTTTCTCGATGCGGTACTGGCAAACGGGGTCGACGTCGTCCAATTGCGGGAGAAGTACCTGGAGGCGGCCGAGGAGCTCGAACTGCTCGAGGTGTTCGCCCAGGCCTGTCGGCGGCACGGCCGGCTGCTCGCGGTGAACGACCGAGCCGATCTGGCGGTGGCCGCCGGCGCTGACGTCCTGCATCTCGGTCAGCGTGACCTGGCGCCCGAACTTGCCCGCCGCATCGTCGGGCCCGAGGTGGCGATCGGCCGCAGCAGCCACAGCGTGACGCAGGCCGGGGTGGCCGCCACCGAACCGGCGGTGGACTACTTCTGCGTGGGCCCGATCTGGCCAACGCCCACCAAGCCGGGACGGCCGCACACCGGCCTGGAGCCGATCCGGGCGGTCGCGGCAAGCCGTCCGCGACGGCCCTGCTTCGCGATCGGCGGCATCGACGAGCAGAACCTGGACGAGGTGCTGGCCGCAGGCGCCCGCCGGGTCGTGGTGGTGCGGGCCCTGACCGAGGCCGGTGATCCGGCAACGGCCGCTCGGCGAATCGCGGACCGGCTCGCTGCCGTCGGCGACTGAGCAGGCTGGCGTGGATTCGATCCTGCGGCGGTGGTTTGCCGCCAGCACCTTCAGCGGCGCCGACTTCGACCTCGATCAGCTGGTCGGGTTGAAGGTAGCCAGCGGGCAGACGGTGAGTGTGGTGATCCCAGCGCGCAACGAGGCAACCACCGTCGCGTCGGTGGTGAGCCAGATCGGGGCCACGCTGGTCGAGCCCGGCCTGGTTGATGAGCTGGTCGTGATCGATTCTGATTCCACCGACGAGACGGCGCAGCGCGCGCAGGCGGCCGGCGCGACCGTGTACGCCGCGCGCGAGGTGGCCACCGGTGAGCTGCCGGTGGCGGGCAAGGGCGAGGCCTTGTGGAAATCGCTGTTCGTCACCACCGGCGACCTGCTGGTGTTCATCGATGCCGACCTGACCGAGTGGGGACCGCACTTCGTCACTGGCCTGCTCGGCCCGCTGCTGTCGAACCCGAAAGTGCAGCTGGTGAAGGGCTTCTACGATCGGCTGGCCGACGACCTGGCTGGGGCCAGCGAGGCGGCTCCGCAGGGCGGCCGGGTGACCGAGCTGTGTGCCAGGCCGCTGCTCAACCTGTACTGGCCGCAACTGGCGGCGGTGGTGCAGCCGCTGGCCGGCGAGTGGTCGATTCGACGCACGCTGATCCAGACGCTGGCGATCCCGGTCGGCTACGGGGTCGAGTTCGCCACCCTCACCGACACCTGGCAGCGGCACGGGCTGGACGCGATCGCGCAGGTCGATCTGGGCAGGCGCGGCCACCGCCATCAGAACGTGCACGACCTGGGTGTGATGGCCGCCGAGATCATGGCCACCGCGATGCGGCGGCTGCCGGGCGCTCCGCCTCCGGTCGAGCCGATGGCGCTGCTGCACCAGTACGACCGCAACGCCCCGGCGGCGAGCGCGGGCTGGCTCAGCCGTCCGGTACCTACGCTGGAGCGGCCGGCCGCGGCAGCCAGCAGCTTCTACCGCAACCCAGCGGCAGGCACCGACGCAGAGACAGGATCAGGATGCTCAAGCTAGCCGGGCACGACTATCCCGACGATGCCTTGCTGATCATGGCGATCGTGAATCGCACGCCGGACTCGTTCTATGACCAGGGCGCCACCTACGCCTTCGACAAGGCCTTCGACCGGGTCGGCGAGGTGGTTGCCGCCGGTGCCGAGATCGTCGATATCGGTGGCGTGAAGGCTGCACCCGGCGATGAGGTGGATGCGGCTGAGGAGATCCGCCGGACGGTTGATTTCGTGGCCAAGGTGCGTAGCGAGTTTCCCGAGCTGGTGATCTCGGTCGACACCTGGCGGCACGAGGTTGGCCGGGCAGTCTGCCAGGCCGGCGCCGACCTGCTCAATGATGCGTGGGGCGGGCCGGACCCGAAGCTTGCCGAGGTCGCTGCCGAGTTCGAGGTGGCGCTGGTATGCACCCATGCCGGCGGCGTCGAGCCACGCACCCGGCCGCACCGGATCGTCTATGCCGATGTGGTGGCCGACGTGCTGCGACGGACCACCGACCTGGCCGAGCGGGCTGCCGCGCTAGGCGTCGATCGCCAGCGGATCATGATCGATCCCGGTCATGATTTCGGCAAGAACACCTGGCATTCGCTGGAGGTTACCCGCCGGCTGACCGAGCTGGTCGACACCGGCTGGCCGGTGCTGGTGTCGCTGTCCAACAAGGATTTCGTCGGCGAGACGCTGGATGTCGGCTTGACCGAAAGGCTGGTTGGGACGCTCGCGACGACCGCGATCTGCGCCTGGCAAGGTGCCACGGTGTTCCGGGCGCACAATGTCGCCGAGACCCGGCAGGTTCTCGACATGGTTGCCAGCATCCGGGGCAGCCGGCCGCCGGCGCGGGTCGTGCGGGGCCTGGCGTGATCGAGCCGCGACTGGTCGGGGTGGCCAGCTGCCCGAATCCGCCGTTGCTGCTGCGGGGCATTACCGGCCGTCCGGTTGCCGAGGTGGAGCAGTTGCGGACGTCCTGCCTGGCTGCGATCGCTGAGTTGCTCGACTGTGCCCCGGACCTGATCGTGCTGGTGGGTGGCCAGACCGCAGCCGAACTGGCCGAGCCGGAGCCGGACAAGCCGCTCAGCATCACGGTCGGCAGGTTGCTGCTGGCCCAGGCAAATGCAGCCCTGCCGGTCGAGCACCTGGTGGTGGCCGGCGGCGCGCCCACTGAGCAGTGCTTGGCGCTAGGCCGGCAAGTGATCGCCGAGACCGCTGGCCGAGTCGGGTTGCTGGTGATGGCCGACGGCTCAGCCCGTCGATCGGTGAAGGCGCCTGGCTACCTGGACGAGCGGGCAGCTCCGTTCGATGCCGTGATCGAGCGCGCGCTGGTCCTAGCCGATCCGGCAGCGCTGGCCGGGCTCGATCCCGCGCTGGCGGCCGAGCTATTGGTTGCCGGCCGGGCTAGCTGGCAGGTGCTGGCCGGCGCGGCCGAGAGCCAGCATTTCGCGGCCCAGTTGCACTATGCCGACGATCCGTTCGGGGTCTGGTACCCGGTGGCTAGCTGGCGAGCGCTATAGGCCGCCGAGCTTGTCCTTGAGAAAGCCCTCGGCCTTGTCGATCTGGTCGTCATGCCCGGACAGCTTGTCCTTGGCCAGGTCGGCCGCCTTGTCCACGCCGTCGACGATCTGGTCCTTGTGCTCGTGCAGCAGATCCTCAGCCTTGGCCTTGAGCTCGTCGAAACCCATGATCTTGCCCCCTGTCGATCGGTGAATCCTGCTGGCGATGCTAGCCGCCCCCTGCCGGCACGGTGAAGCCCGGACAGCACCGCATCGGCAGCCCAGGGTATACATAATGCATAGCAGACTGGCTAGAGGGTCAGGCATATTGTGCAACTAGAACAGTATTCATTGTGCATGTTGCTACCTACCCCTGGTGTCGACATGCTGTCGAAAGGCGATGCCGGCATGCTGCCGGCGGCAACGGTGCCCGCTGCAATGACAGGAGGACTGCGATGACCGCGACCCCGGTGGCCTTGACACCTGATGAGCAGGCAGCCCAACTCGACCTGGACCAGCTCAAGCAACTGGTCGGTCTGGTGCCCTACGACCAGAGCACCGACCCGTTTCCGGTCACCGGCTGGGATGCGGTGGTGTTCGTAGTCGGCAACGCGACCCAGACCGCGCACTACTACCAGTCCGCCTTCGGCATGGAGCTGGTCGGCTACTCCGGCCCGGAAACCGGCAATCGCGATCACAAAGCCTACGTGTTGCGCAGCGGCTCCTGCCGGTTCGTGATCAAGGGCGGCGTGGCCGTCGACAGCCCGCTGCTGGAGCACCACCGCCTGCACGGGGACGGCGTCATCGACGTGGCGTTGGAGGTGCCAGACGTCGATCGCTGCATCGCGCACGCGATCAGTCAGGCCGCCACCGTGCTGGAGCAGCCGCACGACGTGAGCGACGAGCACGGCACCATCCGGATGGCAACCCTTGCCGCCTATGGCAACACCCGGCACACCTTGATCGATCGATCCCGTTACCACGGCACCTACCTGCCCGGCTATGTCGAGCGCAGCTCGCAATTCGCGCCCCGCGACGGCGCGCCCAAGCGGATGTTCCAGGCGCTGGATCACGTGGTGGGCAACGTAGAACTCGGTCGGATGGATGACTGGGTCAGCTACTACAACAAGGTGATGGGCTTTGTGAACATGGCCGAGTTCGTTGGCGATGACATCGCCACCGACTACTCCGCGCTGATGTCGAAGGTGGTGGCCAACGGCAATCACCGGGTCAAGTTCCCCTTGAACGAGCCGGCGATCGCCAAGAAGCGCAGCCAGATCGATGAGTTCCTGGAGTTCTACCAGGGCCCAGGCGTGCAGCATCTGGCGCTGGCCACCAATGACATCCTGGCCACCGTGGACGCGATGCGCACCGAAGGTGTCGAGTTCCTGTCGACGCCGGACTCCTACTATGAGGATCCCGAACTGCGTGCCCGGATCGGCAATGTACGGGCGCCGATTGCCGACCTGCAGTCGCGCGGAATCCTGGTCGACCGGGACGAGGACGGTTACCTGCTGCAAATCTTCACCAAGCCGATCGGCGACCGTCCCACGGTGTTCTTCGAGCTGATCGAGCGGCACGGCTCGCTCGGTTTCGGCAAGGGCAACTTCAAGGCCCTGTTCGAAGCGATCGAGCGCGAGCAGGACCAGCGCGGCAACCTCTAGGCTCACCAGCGTGCTCAAGCGAGAACTGGACGCCCTTGACGTGGCGATCCTGTCCGCGCTGCGCAGCACGCCGCGGGCCGGTTACCTGGAGTTGTCGCGGTCGCTGCAGGTCTCGCGGGCGACCGTGCAGTCCCGACTCGAGCGGATGGAAGCCGACGGCATCGTCTCCGGTTACGGTCCGGATGTCGAGCTTGCCGCGGCCGGCTTTCCGGTTTTGGCCTTTGTAACACTGGAGATTGCGCAGGGACGCCTGGACGAGGTCACCGAGGCGATGCGAGCGATCCCGTCGGTCGTCGAGGCCTACGCCACCACCGGACCCGGAGACGTGTTCTGCCGGCTGGCCGCCGGCTCGCACGAGGATCTGCAGCGGGTCCTGATCGAGGTATCGCAAATCCCCGGTGTTGCCAGGTCAACGTCGGTGATTGCGCTGTCCAGGCTGGTCGATCACCGGGCGGTCGAGTTGCTCGCGGCGGCCGACGTCCGGCCGGCGACCCGCACCGGCAGCCGGGACCAGCCCGCTGGCTAGGGAAATGACGCGATCAGCCGGCCGACTCGGGGGGTTAACGGCCGGCTGATCGCGCGATCTAGGCTGGGTCCACCAGCTCGTAACGGGGATTCGCCAGCGCTAGATGGCCCTTGTACTCACCGATCCGTCCGGTCGCCCGCAGCACGGCTCCCGGTTCGATGCCCGGGATCTGGGTGCGACCGAGGAACAGCAGCCGAACCC
>JBDSAN010000569.1:0-12024 GCA_039922115.1 Jatrophihabitantaceae bacterium | reverse complement strand
GGATCCAGCAGGCCCGTTCAGCCGGGCACCGGTTCGCGCTGCGCCCGCTGCCGGCCGAGGACATCGCCGGCTATGTCGCGGCCCGTACCCGGCAGGCGCGGGTCAAGGTCACCGGCCAGGTCGTGGTGCACGCCGCCGCCGAGGTGGTCGAGGCCCGGATGCGCGGCTGGCACGGCGGCAGCATCGCCTCGCTCGGTCCGAACCGGTGCCTGGTCCAGCTCGGCGGCCGCTCGGTCGAGGACCTGGCCTTCTGGCTCGGCGTCCTGGATGCCGACTTCGAGGTGATGGATTCACCGGAGCTGGCGGCGGCGGTGCGCCAGGTCGCCGACCGGTATGCCCGGGCGGTCAGCTAACCCCGGTGACGGGGTGACGGCCGGCCACGGGTTGACGGCCGGCCTAGGGCTGGGTTAGGCATAGCCTCCTCAACGCTGAGAAGGAGGTCGCCATGCGCAGGTTGTCCAGCATGATCGCGATAGCGGCCCTCGCCGCTGGCCTGGTGACGGTGGCAGGCCAGCAACCGGCGGCCGGTCACCCGTCCGGTCAGGTTTCGGTCCCGGTGCACCTTGCCGGCTTGGCGCACCCGGCCAGCCTGTCCCAGGACAGCTCTGGAATCACCCATATCCGGGCGGCATCGGAGTCCGACCTGTTCTTTCTCAACGGCTGGGTGGCGGCCCGCGACCGGCTGTTCCAGATGGACCTGAACCGGCGCGAGCCGAGCGGCACGCTGGCCGAACTGCTGGGCAAGCCGGCGCTGGCCTCGGACGTGCAGGCCCGCACCATCGGATTGCGCCGGGCCGCCGAGCGGACCTGGGCCGCGGCACCGGCCGACCTGCGCGCCACCCTGCAGTCCTACGCCGCCGGGGTGAACGCCTACCTCGCCGGCCACCCGCTGCCGCCAGAATACGGCGCGCTCGGGCTGACCAGCGTCGCGCCGTGGACGCCGGTGGACAGCCTGGCCGCCGGCAAGGCGCTGGCCTTCGAGCTGTCCTTCGATTCCGATGTCGGCGCCACCGTGCAGCTGCAGGCCTACATCGGCGCGTTCGGGCCGGCCCGGGGCGTCGCGCTGTACAGCCAGGACGTGATGCGCTCGCAGCCGTTCAGCTCGGCATCGACCGTCCCGGACGCGACCGCCGGCCACCATGCGTCCGTCAGCCCGCAGCTGTCGGCAGCCGACCTGGCCCGGTTGGCCGAATCGGCCCGGCTCGGCAAGGCCTGGGCGGCCAAGACCGCCGGCAACCCGCTGTTCACCTCCGATGAGCGGGCGGCCGGTGCGCAGGGCTCGAACGAGTGGGTGATCGCCGGTAGCCACACCGTGGACGGCCACCCGATCATCGCCAACGACCCGCACCTGTCGCTGGGGATGCCGGCCACCTTTTACCCGCTCGGGCTGGCGATGCCCGGCATGGACGTCGAGGGCGAGGGTTTCGCCGGCACGCCCGGGGTGGTGCTCGGCCACAACCAGTTCATCGCCTGGGGCGCGACCACCAACCCGATGGATGTCACCGACACCTACAACGAGAAGGTGGTCAGCGATAGCAGCTCGCCGAGCGGGCTGTCCACGGTGTACCTGGGCGCGTTGGAGCATGTGCTGCCGATTCCGGAAACGTTCCGCTACAACAGCGCCGGGTCGCTGGCCACCGCGACCGCCGCCGACGGGGTGCCACCGGCGACGCTGATCGTGCCGCGCCGCAACCAGGGTCCGATCGTCCAGCTGGACTTGGCGCACGGTTCGGCCTTGAGCATCCAGTACACCGGCTTCAGCGCCACCTTCGAACTGCAGACCTTCCTGAGCTGGGACAAGGCCCGCAACCTGGCCGATTTCCAGCGCGGGTTGCAGTACTTCGACGTCGGCTCGCAGAACTTCAGCTACGCCGACACCCGTGGCAACATCGGCTACTTCGCCAGCGCGGAGATGCCGGTCCGCGAGGACCTGCAGGCCGGCACCGTGAACGGTTTGCCGCCCTGGTTCATCCGCAACGGCCAGGGTGGCAACGAGTGGTTGCCGGTGGCCCATCCCCAGCCACAGCAGGCAATTCCATACGAGATCTACCCGGCCGCCGAGCTGCCACACGTGCTGAACCCGGCCGCCGGCTGGTTCGTCAGCGCGAACAACGACCCGGCCGGGACGGTGCTGGACAACGACCCGCTCAACCAGTTGCGCCCCGGTGGCGGCCTCTACTACCTGAACGTGAGCTACGACGGATTCCGGGCTGGCCGGATCACCGAGATGCTGCGCCAGCGGCTCGGCTCCGGGCACGCGCGCGGCAAGGTCTCGGTGGCAGATGTGCAAGCAATGCAGGCAGATACCACGCTGCTGGATGCGGAGTACTTCGTGCCGTGGCTGGTTCGGGCCTACCGGCAGGCCCGGACCAGTCCGGTACCGCAGCTTGCCGCGCTGGCCGCCGACCCGGCGGTGGCCGAGGCGATCGGCCGGCTGGCCCGCTGGAATTTCAGCACCCCGACCGGCATCGCGGCCGGCTATGACGCCGCCGATCGCAACGGCGCGCTCGGGCAGCCCTCGGCCGGCGAGATCTCGGCCAGCGTCGCGGCGAGCTTGTATGCCGAGTGGCGCTCGCAGGCTGTCACCTCGATCGTGGACGCCCCGCTCGGTGCGCTGCCCAAGCCCGGCGGTGCCGACGCGGTGACCGCGCTGCGGCACCTGCTGGACAGCTTCGGTTCGATGCACGGCGTCGGTGCGTCCGGGCTGAATTTCTTCGCGGTGCCTGGTATCGCCGAGCCGGCCGCCGCACGGGATTACCTCTTGCTGCACAGCCTGTCCGCCGGCCTGACCCAGCTGGCCGGACCGGCCTTCGCGCCGGCGTTTCACGGTTCGACCAACCAGGCCGACTACCGCTGGGGGCTGCTGCACCGGCTGACCCTGACCAGCCCGCTCGGTGGGCCGTTCAGCGTGCCGACCGGCTTCGGGCAGTTTCCGCAGCCGCTGCCCGGCCTGGCCGGGATTCCGGTGGACGGCGGGTTCGAGATGGTGGACGCGGCCACCCACAACGTGCGGGGCGCGTCCAGCGACGGGTTCAGCTTCGGTAGTGGGCCGGCCCGGCGGTTCATCGGCTCGCTCGCACCCTGGGGCATCCGGGCTGAATCAGCGTTGCCCGGTGGCGCCAGCGCGGTGCCCAGCAGCCCGTACTACCTGAACCTGCTGCGGCCATACCTGACCGATGACTACTACCCGGCGCTGCTGGCCGCCGACCTGCGCCACGACCACCTGGCCGGGTTCAGCCAACTGCTCCCCGGCTGACCGCGGACTTCGGTGCGGCCGGTTTCGACGAGTGGGCAGTTGTGGTTGGAACGATGTCGTCGAGTGGGCAGTTAGTCGTCGAGTGGGCGGTTGCGGTGAGCAGCTGCCCACGAGTGTGCGGTTCGTCGTCGAGTGGGCGGTTGCGGTGAGCAGCTGCCCACGAGTGGCCAGTTCGTCCACGAATGGTCGAATACAGTCGCCCACTCGTGGCTGAACTGCCCACTCGTCTGCGCCGCCCGCCTGGGACTGCCCACTCGTCTGCGCCGCCCGCCTGGAACTGCCCACTCGTCCGCGCGCCCGCCCGGAACTGCCCACTCGTCCGCGCGCCCCACCCGGAACTGCCCACTCGTCCCCACGCCGCACCAAGAACTGCCATTCGCCACGCGTTGAAGGCCCCGCGCCGCCGCGAGGAACCTCCGGACGGCAAGATTGAGGGGTGAACCCCGAGACGCTGGCCGCCGAACTGCGCCGGGTCGGCGTCGCCGAGGTCGAGGCCAGCAGCCGCCGCCGGGCCGAGTATTCCAGCGACGCCTCGAATTACCGGGTCGTCCCGCAGGCGGTGGCCTTTCCCCGGCACGCCGATGAGATCGCCCTGGCCCTGCAGGTGGCCCGCAAGACCGGCACGCCGATCACCGCGCGCGGGGCGGGTACCTCGTGCGCCGGCAACGCGGTCGGGCCGGGCATCGTGCTTGATGTCAGCAGGCACCTGAACCGGCTGATCTCACTCGACCCGCAGGCCCGCATCGCGACCGTCCAACCGGGCATGATCCTGGCCGACCTGCAAAAGGCTGCCGCCCCGTACGGGCTGCGGTTCGGTCCGGACCCGTCCACCCAGGCCCGCTGCACCCTCGGCGGAATGATCGGCAACAACGCTTGCGGCGCGCACGCGCTGGCCTACGGTCGCACGGCCGACAACGTCGAGCGGTTGTCGCTGCTGCTGGCCAGCGGCCGGACCATCCAGGCAAGCACCCTCAATGAGCTGGTCGATCCGATCGGGGCTGAGCTGTCCGCGCTGGTCAATGCCAACCTCGGCCTGATCCGGACCGAATTCGGGCGGTTCGGTCGGCAGGTCTCCGGCTATTCGGCCGAGCACCTGCTGCCCGAGCAGGGTGGTCAGCTGGCCCGGTTCCTGGCCGGCACCGAGGGCACCCTGGCGATCGTCACCGAGGCGCAGGTCCGGCTGGTAGAGCAGCCGCCGTTCACCGCGCTGGCCGTGCTGGCCTACCCGGACATGCCGAGTGCGGCCGACGCGGTGCCGGCCCTGCTGCCGCTCAAGCCGCTCGCGCTGGAGGGCATGGACGCCCGGCTGGTCGAGGTGCTGCGCAGCCGGCGTGGCCCATCAGCGGTACCGCCGCTGCCCGACGGCGGTGGCTGGCTGTTCGTTGAGACCGGCGGCCAGAGCCAGGACGAGGCGATCGCCGCGGCCGAGCGGCTGGTTGCTGAAGCCAACCCGCAGGCGGCAACGGTGGTCACCGGAACGCAGGCGAAGCTGCTCTGGCGGATCCGCGAGGACGGTGCCGGCCTGGGCGGCCGGACGCCGGCCAACGCGCCGGCCTGGCCGGGCTGGGAGGACGCAGCCGTCCCGCCGGAGCAACTCGGCAGTTACCTGCGCGAGTTCTTCGCATTGCTGGCCGACCACGGGGTGGACGGGCTGGCCTACGGGCACTTCGGTGACGGCTGCGTGCACTGCCGGCTGGACTTTCCGCTCGCCGACCGGCCCGGTGAGTTCCGCCAGTTCCTGCTCGCGGCGGCGAAGCTGGTCGCCGCGCACGGCGGCTCGATGTCCGGTGAGCATGGCGATGGCCGGGCCCGCGGTGAGCTGCTGCCGCAGATGTATTCCGCCGATGCGATCGGGCTGTTTGGCTCGATCAAGGCGATCTTCGATCCGGCCAACCTGCTCAACCCCGGTGTGATCGTGGACCCGGCGCCGGTCGATCGGGACCTGCGGCTGGCCCAGTTGCCAGCCGGCCACAGCCTGACCGCCAGCAGCCGCGGCTTCAGCTACCCGCACGACAACGGCTCGTTCAGCACCGCCGTGCATCGCTGCGTCGGGGTCGGCAAGTGCCGCGCCGACACCACCGCGACCGGCGGTGTGATGTGCCCGTCCTACCTTGCTACCAAGGACGAAACCCATTCGACTCGGGGACGGGCCAGGGTGCTGCAAGAGCTGGTTAACGGCTCGCTGATCACCGGCGGTTGGCGCTCCAGCGAGGTCAGCGAGGCGCTCGATTTGTGCCTGTCCTGCAAGGGTTGCCGCTCCGACTGTCCGGCCGGGGTCGACATGGCCAGCTACAAGGCCGAGGCGCTCTATCAGCGTTACCGGCGCAAGCGGCGGCCGGCCTCGCACTACGCGCTGGGCTGGCTGCCGCGCTGGGCCCGGGCGGCCACCCGCACACCCCGGCTGGCCAACGCCGCACTGAAGCCGAAACCCCTTGCCGCACTGGCCAAACGGCTCGGCGGCATTGATCAGCGCCGGCCGCTGCCGAGCTTTGCCGACCAGCCGTTCCGGCGCTGGTTTGCCAATCATCCGATAAAACAAGGTGATCCGGTGCTGCTCTGGGTGGACACCTTCACCAACGCGTTTAGCCCCGAGGTCGGCATCGCGGCGGTTGCGGTACTCGAAGCGGCCGGCTTCAATGTCCGGATCCCCGAGCAGCAGCTGTGTTGCGGGCTGACCTGGATCTCGACCGGCCAGCTGGACGGTGCCCGTACCCAGTTGCGGCGCAGCCTGGCCGCGCTGGCCGGCAGTGACCCGACAACACCGATCGTCGGCTTGGAGCCGTCCTGCACCGCGGCATTGCGCTCGGATCTGGTCGAACTGCTGCCGGACGACCCGCGGGCTGCGCAGGTCGCGGCGCGGGTTCGCACGCTGGCCGAGTTGCTTACCGAGCGGGGCTGGCAACCACCGGACCTGACCGGAGTGCGGGCGCTGGCCCAGCCGCATTGCCACCAGCACGCGGTGCTCGGTTTCGAGGCCGACCAGGTGCTGCTGACCGGGGCCGGCGCTGAGCTCAGCACGGTCGGGGGCTGCTGCGGGCTGGCCGGTAACTTCGGGGTCGAGCGTGGCCATTACGAGGTGTCAGTGGCGGTCGCCGAGCAGTCGCTGCTGCCCGCGGTGCGCCTGGCCGATCGCGATACGGTCGTGCTTGCTGATGGATTCTCCTGCCGCACCCAGCTCGATCAGCTTTCTGCGCGGACCGGCCAGCACCTGGCCCAGCTACTCGCCGGCCGGCTCAGCGTTGATGTAGCAAGCAATAGTCGTTACTCCGACAGGGGAAAGTCGTGACTGAGGGTTTCGTACCGCCGCCCTACCCGTACGAGCGACTGGGCGGCCTGGCCGAGCTGGCCAACCGGCTGGACGGTGGCGCGATCGACCTGTCGATCGGCACGCCGTGTGACCCGCCCTCGGCTGAAGTGATCGCGGCACTGGCCGGCGGTGGTGCCGGCGATGCGCGCGGTTACCCGCCCTCGATCGGCACGCCGGCGTTGCGGGCAGCGGCCGCCAGCTGGATCGCCCGGCGGCTCGGCGCGCAGGTCGACCCGGCCACCGAACTGGCCGCCTGTGTCGGCTCGAAGGAGTTTGTGGCATCGCTGCCGCTCTACCTGAAGCTGCGCAGCCCGCGGCGCGACACCGTGCTGTACCCGGCGATCAGCTACCCGACCTATGAGATGGGCGCGATCCTGGCCGGGGTGCGCGCGGTGCCCTACCGGACGCTGGCTGACATCACCGATAGCGATGCCGAACGTGCCTTGTGTATCTGGGTGAACTCGCCCAGCAACCCGACCGGTGAGCTGCTCGACCTGGCCGTGGCCGCCGATTGGGGACGGGCCCGTTCGATACCGGTGATCTCGGACGAGTGCTACGCCGAATTCAGCTACGCCGCCCCACCCACCACCATCCTGCGGGCTGGGACGGCCGGCCTGCTGGCGCTGCACTCGCTGTCCAAGCGGGACAACTTCGCCGGTGCCCGGATCGGTTTCTACGCCGGCGACGCCGAGCTGGTGCATTACCTGCGCGAGGTGCGCAAGCATGCCGGCCTGATGCCGCCCGGCCCGGTGCAGCACGCTGCGGCGATCGCGCTGGCCGATGACCGCCAGGTCCAGGCGCAGCGCGAGGTGTACTGGCGGCGGCTGCAGCGGCTGGTCCAGGTGCTCGACGCGCTCGGCCTTGCCGCCGAATTACCGGCCGGCGCGTTCTATCTCTGGTTCGCCGCACCCGATGGCGATGCCTGGGCGTGTGCCCGGTTGCTGGCCGAACAAACCGGCATCATCGCCTCGCCCGGTGAGTTCTACGGCAACGCCTCGACCGGGCACCTGCGGTTGGCCGCGGTGCAGCCGGACGAGCGGATCGAGCTGGCAGCCCACCGGGTCGGGCTGAGCTAGCGCCACTGCTAGCCGAAATGCCACGATTGGATTGTCAGGTGCTATGACACGATTTGATAACTGCCTTCTCTCATTGAACGGCAGTCGATAGGGTACGGCCCGTCCCTTGCCAGCGGCCCGATTGCCGGGCCCGGAGATCTACGGGAGAACTGTGACGCTCATTCGCCGGCGGGCAGCGGTCAGCGCGGCCACGACCATCGCCCTCACCGCGACAAGCCTGATCGGACTGATGAGCACCGCCCTTCCGGTCGCTGCCGCCCCGAAAGCCACCGCCCCGAAAGCAACGCCTGCCCCGGTGCCTGGCTACGTCCGCGACCTCGGCATCAGCGGCGCCACCTCGATGGTGTCGGCGGCCGGCAAGCTGTTCATCGGGGTGGGTGACACCGTGCAGGTACGTGACCTGCTCGGTAACCCGATCCAGACCATCAGTGGCGAGACCGGGGTCAGCGCGCTGCTGGCCTCACCGGACGGCTCGACCGTCTACGCAGCCGATCGTGGCGGGTCGGCGATCTCGGTCATCGACGCCGCCTCGGCCATCGAAACCGCACACTGGCCGGTTTCGGGCTGCCCGACTTCGCTGGCGCTGGCCAACGGCCTGCTGTTCGATTCCTACGGCTGTGGCACCAGCGGCGGTATCGAGTCCATCGACCCGGCGGCCGGTGGCCCGCCGACTGACTCAGGAATCACCAACACCTTCAGCGCCGCGCCGCTGCTGGCTGGCTACGACGGCGAGATCCTGGCTGCCGTGGCCGGAACCAGCACGGCCTATGCCTACAGCCAGGCCGGCCCCGACCTTTCCTCGACAACTGCCACGACCGACACCGGCTGGCCGATTACCGCCCTGGCGACGATGGGCAACATCAGCGAACTCGCGATCGCCGGGCGCGGTACCGGCCAGGTGAGCTACTACGACAACTCGCTGGACTACTTCGGCGGCTTCGCCTCCGGCGGCGACGCCTCGGCGCTCGCCTACGCCGCGTCCGCGACCGATGGTCAACTGGCGGCCGGACTCAGCGCCGGTGGCTCGGCAGCGATGCAGACCTTCGATGGGAACACCACCGAACAGATCACCTCGGTCACGGCGACGGCGCCCGGCCAGACCGGCCAGCTTGCGGCCGTGCCTGGTGCGCTGGCCTTCGGTCCGGACACCCACGGCCACCCGAACGCGATGATCTATGGCCTCGCTACTGCTGCCGGTAGCAGCCACGACTACCTGGAAGCCGGCCCGGCCAACGCGCTCGCCGTGCCGCAGCTGACCATCGGCGTCGGCTCGCCGCAGTACTACGGCGGCCCGCTGCTGGTGGCGGTGACCTTTCCCGGCCACCCGAACCTGCCGTTGAGCCTGCACGTGCACCCCAGTTCCGGGCTGGCCTTCGCGCTGCCGGTACACACCAACCAGTGGGGGGTGGCGGTCACCAACGTGCCGGTCACCTTCAGTGGTCAGATCTTTGCCGCCTACGCCGGTGACGTGCTGACCTATCACGAGCTGCCTGGCAACACCGCGACGGTTGGCTACACCACCGCCAGCAGCACCAGCGCCAGCATGGTCGGCAGCTTCGTCTCGCGCGGCGGTGTGCGCTACTACCATTCGGCGGCCGGCATCCAGCTGCAGATCGCGGTGGTGCCGCAGCACGTCCGGCAGATCTCGGTGGTGCTGCAGGTCTGGCAGAACCAGCTGTGGCTCTCGGCGCCGCCGGCCACCTTCACCACCAACCGGTGGGGCGTGGTCGAGCTTTACCTGCCGACGGCCAAGCCCGGCCTCATCTACCGGGCCAGGGTCACCACGCCGGCAAGCACGCTCAATCGCGCGTCGACGGCACAGTCACCGGGCTTCGCCGTCGGCTGATCGCCGGCCGCTCAGCCGAAGGTGACGCCCTGGGCCAGCGGCAGCTCGGTGGAGTAGTTCACCGTGTTGGTGGTACGGCGCATGTAGGCCTTCCAGGCGTCCGAGCCGGATTCCCGGCCGCCGCCGGTCTCCTTCTCGCCACCGAAAGCGCCACCGATCTCAGCACCGGACGGGCCGATGTTGACGTTGGCGATGCCGCAGTCCGAACCGGCCGCCGAGACGAACCGCTCGGCCTCGCGCACGTTCAGCGTGAACACCGAGGACGACAACCCCTGAGCCACCTCGTTCTGCATCGCGATGGCCTGCTCGAAGTCCTCGTAGGTCAGCACGTACAGGATCGGTGCGAACGTCTCGGCCTTGACGATCTCGGTCTGCGCCGGCATCCGGACGATCGCCGGCTGCACGTAGAAGGCGTCAGCGGCCTGATCGTCAAGCACTCGCTCGCCGCCGACGACCAGCTCGCCGCCATCGGACTGGGCAGCAGCCAGCGCCTTGCCGAAGGACTCATAGGCGCCGGCGTCGATCAGCGGCCCGACCAGGGTGCCATCGGCCAGCGGCGAGCCGATCGGCAGGCTGCGGTAAGCATCGGCCAGCGCGCTGACCAGCTGATCGGCGATCGAGGAGTGCACGATCACCCGGCGCAGCGTGGTGCAGCGCTGACCGGCGGTGCCGGCCGCTGAGAACACGATGCCGCGCACGGTCAGGTCCAGGTCGGCGCTCGGCGCCACGATCGCGGCGTTGTTGCCACCGAGTTCCAGCAGCAGCCGACCGAACCGGCCGGCGACCCGGGGCGCGACAGCCTTGCCCATCCGGGTCGAACCGGTCGCCGAAATCAGCGCCACCCGGCTGTCGTCGACCAGCGCCTCGCCGGCCTCGACCCCGCCCAGCACCAGCTGGTTCAGGTTGGCCGGCGCACCGACCCGGCGAGCGGCCTCGGCGAACAGCGCCTGGCAACCGAGCGCGGTCAGCGGGGTCTTGTCCGAGGGCTTCCAGATCACCGCGTCGCCGCAGACCAGAGCCAGCGCGGTGTTCCAGGACCAGACCGCGACCGGGAAATTGAAGGCCGAGATGACCCCGACCACGCCGAGCGGGTGCCACTGCTCCATCATCCGGTGACCGGGCCGCTCGGTGGCGATGGTCTGGCCGAACAGCTGGCGGGACAGGCCGACCGCGAGGTCGCAGATGTCGATCATCTCCTGCACCTCACCGAGACCCTCAGAGGTGATCTTGCCGGCCTCGATTGACACCAGCGCGCCCAGATCGTCCTTGTGTTCACGCAGCAATTCGCCCAGCTCGCGGACCAGCTTGCCGCGCACCGGGGCTGGCACGTCGCGCCACTGCAGGTAGGCGGCCTCGGCGTCGGCCACGATCTGGCCGACCTCGGCGACCGAGTGCTGAGCCAGCCGGCCGAGTTCGGTGCCGGTGATCGGGGATCGGCTGATCAGCTCGCCGTCCGGGCTGAACGGGTCGCCGGCACCGAGCCGGTCCAGGATCTGGCGGGTCTGAATGCTGATCTGCTCAGCGGACAGGGTTGCGGTCATGTCGGACTCCTAATCAGACTTTGCCGAGGTTGCCGAACAGCGAACCATGCTTGGTGGACAGCAGATCCGCGAACGAGATGTCTTCCTGCTTGATGAATCCCGCCTGCGGCAGCCGGCCGTCGGCGACCAGTTCGACCACCGCCGCGGCCGAGGCCGCGGTCGTCCACGAGATCGCCCGCCAGGTCCGGCCATTGATCTCCAGCGGCTGGTAGGCGCGCACGTACTGCTTGCGGTAGTGGCTGCCGGCCATCCCGGAATGCTTGCCCTCGACGGCCGCGTGCAGGTACACCACATCGTCATCGACCGGCGGCTTTGCCTCGACCAGCAGTTGGCCGGCCAGCTCGCGGCGGTCCCGCATGCCCAGCTCGTCGAAGAAGAATCGCATCAGCTCGAAGTGACCCGGGTAGCGCATGGTCTTGTAGTCCAACCGCTGGACGCGTCCCTGGTAGGTCTCACACATGGTGCCCAGGCCACCGGAGGTCAGCGATGCCTCCAGCTCGATGCCGCCGATCACCACCCGCTCGTGCTCGGTCATGGCCGGCACCATCTGCCGGTGCCCGGAACGCAATACCTCGCAATCATTGAGGTATTCGTTGACAACGCCTTCGGCTGACCAGTTGAAGGCGTAGCCGAGCAGGCCGGCCGGGTGCCGGGGCAGCGCGCCGACCTTGAGCTCGATCGAGCGGATCTCGTCGAAGTGCTGGGTCAGCGACGAGCCGATGATGCCGATCAGGCCGGGCGCCAGGCCACACTGCGGGGCATAGACGACCTTGGCGTCATCACTGGCCAGTTCCAGCACCCGGTTGGTGGTGGGCACGTCCTCGGTCAGGTCGAAGTAGTGCACGCCGCACTCGTGAGCGGCCTCGGCCACCCCGAGATTGAGGTTGTAGGGCAAGCAGGAGATCACCGCGTCGGCGCCGGCCAGCCCGTCCCGCAGCGCGGCGGAGTCCCGGACGTCCAGCGACTTGGTGACAAAGGGCAGATCGCTGCGATCCCGG
>JBDSAN010000568.1:0-5844 GCA_039922115.1 Jatrophihabitantaceae bacterium | reverse complement strand
GCACAGCTCGAGGAAGTCCGGGTGCGGCGGATAGTGGCTGGTCCGAACAGCGTTGATGTTGTGCTGCTTCATCAACCGGACGTCGGCCAGCATCGTCTCGGCGTCCATCACCCGGCCCCGCTCGGGATGCCACTCGTGCCGGTTCACCCCGCGCAGCAGCACCGGCCGGCCGTTCACCCGGAATTGCCCGTCCTCGGTGCTGATCCGGCGAAAGCCCACTCGCAACTCGGTCCGCTCCCCCGCGCTGGCCAACGCCAGCCGGTACAGCCGAGGAGTTTCGGCCGTCCACGGCTGCACATCGGGGATCGGGATCGCCTCGCCGGCCGGCACCGACACCAGCCCGAGTTCGGCGCAGCTCAGCGTGGCAGCCCCGTCGGTGCGCACCGTCAGGGTGCCTGCACCGGTCTCGGCGTCATAGTCAGCTGACACGAACACGTCACCGAGCCCACCAGCCGGCCGCTCGATCAGGCTGACGTCGCGGAAGATGCCAGACAGCCACCACATGTCCTGGTCTTCGAGGTAACTTGCGCTCGACCATTGATGCGCGCGGACCGCGACCAGGTTGCGGCCAGGCCGCAACAGCCCGCCGACGGCGAACTCGCTGGTCAGCCGGCTACCGGTGGACCAGCCGAGCTCGATCCCGTTGCACCATACGGTGAAAGCAGAATCCACCCCGTCGAAGCGCAGCACCGCCTCGTCGAACCCGCGATCGAGGTCGAACCAGCGCCGGTAGTCCCCGGTCGGGTTCTCATCCGCGACGAACGGCGGCTCCACCGGGAACGGGTAGCGCACGTTGGTGTAGGCCGGCGCGCCGTAGCCCTGCAACTGCCAGTGGCCGGGCACCGCGATCTCGTCCCAACCGCTGTCGTCGAATCCCTCGTTCTGAAACCCGGCCGGCTGGCCGGCAGTTGGCGACCACCGGAACTGCCACTGGCCGTTGAGATTGACCACGGCGGCATCGGTGCTGGTCCTGGCCCGCGGCGGCAGCCGGCCCGATCCGGTCTCGAAGGTGGCCAGCGGCGCGGCGACAGCAGTCATCATGAACAGCAGCCTTCCCGGGTAGAGCTATCTGCAAAATTGGCAGGTGGTGCATGGCCCGGCGGTGGCCGCTGTCGCCGGGCCCGATCATCCCTTGCTGCCACCCAGGGTCAGCCCGGCGACGAATTGCCTTTGCAGGAGCAGGTAAACGACCAGGGTGGGGATCAGGGTGATGGTCGCGCCGGCAGCGATCAGGCCGTAGTCACTGAGGAACTGTCCCTGCAGGTTGTTGATCGCGGTGGTGATCGGCAGCCTGCTGCCGTCGCTGATGAACAGCAGCGCCCAGAAGAAGTCGTTGTAGATCCAGATGACTTCCAGCGTGCCCAGGGCGGCCAGGGCCGGCCGGCACAGCGGCATGATGATGCTGCGGTACTGCAACCAGACGCTGGCACCATCGACCATGGCTGCCTCGGTCAGGTCAGCCGGCAACGCCTTCATGTAGTTGCTCATCACGAAGGTGCAGAACCCCAGCTGGAACGCGGTATTGACCGCGATCACGCTGTAGTAGGTGTTGAGCAGGCTGCCCGAGTCGCTGATGCTCAGCGGGATCGGCGTGTGCTTGAACATCGTGAACAGCGGCGCGGCAAGCACCTGCGGCGGCAGCATGTTGCCGGCGGTGAACACGATCAGCAGCGAGATGTTGAACTTCCAGGTGAAGCGCGAGACCGCAAAGGCCATCAGCGAGGCCAGCAACAGGGTCAGCACCACCGTGGGCACCGTGATGTAGATGGTGTTGAGGAACGACTGCTGCATGCCGCCCTGGGACCAGGCCTGGCTGAAGTTGTGCAGGGTGAGCGAGCGCGGCAGGCTCCAGTACCCGTACTTGTCGGTCTCGGCCTTGGGACGCAGCGAGGTATAGATCGTCCAGAGCAGCGGGATCAGCCAGAGCACCGACATCATCAGCAGGAAGATGTGCGTGCCGTAACGCGACTGCTTGGCACCTCGGGGCCTGCTGGCCCGCTTGGTCGGATCCAGGTCGGCGGCTGTCGTCGCCTCGGCAATGGCAGACATCTACCGCTGCTCCTTTCTGAAGGTGCGCGACAGGTAGCTCACGATCGGGATCAGCGCGACCACCAGCAGGATTACCGCCAGCGCCGAGCCGACGCCGATCACCTGACCCTCACCGACCAGGTTCTGGATGACCAATGCGCTGATCAGCTCCAGGCCGTTGGTGCCACGGTTGATGACATAGACGATGTCGAAGGCCCGCAACGCCTCGATGATGGTGATCACGATGACGACGATGTTGATCGGACGCATAGCCGGCAGCACGACCCGGAAGAAGGTCTGACGCCCGGTGGCCCCGTCGATCGAGGCTGCCTCTTTCAGCGATGGATCAACGCCCTTGAGCCCGGCCAAGTAGAGAATCATGATGTAGCCGGCGTGCTTCCAGCCGGCTGCCACCAGCGCCGCCCAGATGTTGATGCTGGGGTTGCCCAGCCAGTCGATCGCGTTGGACTTGCCGGCCGTCCCGAGCAGGTTGTTGATGAAACCGAGGTTGCGGGAGTACATCAGCTGCCAGACGATGCCGACCAGCGCCAGCGACATCATCACCGGGATGAAGAACACCGTCTGATAGATCCTGCTGCCGCGGATCTTGCCGTCCAGCAGCACTGCCAGCAGCAGGCCGAGCGGGGTGGCCACCAGCGACAGGAACAGCAGCCACAGCACGTTGTGCCGGATAGCCGGCCAGAACGGCGGGTAGTCCTTGACCACGTAGTGGTAGTTCTGGACGCCATTGTTGTGGATGTTCGACAACGACAGGCCATTCCAGCGGCTGAAGGACAGCAGCACCGACAGCAGCGTCGGAATCCAGATCAGCACGGCCTCGATCAGCACCGGGATCGCCACCATCACCGCGAGGGTGATCTTGTCCCGCCGGGTCAGTCGCTGCACCCGGCGGGACTTGGCACGGCGCTGGACGGTCGGAGCCGGTGAGGTGCCGGCTGCGGTCGCCGTCCCCGCGACCACGGTTGATGCGTCTTCCACGGCTACCTCCTGTGCCTGCTGACCGGGCCGGTTACTGCTGGCTGTAGAGCGCCTTGGCTTGGGAATCGACGTTCTTGGTGTCGAAGGTCTTGTCCTTGATGAAGGTTTGCAGCGCCGGGATCATCACGTTGTTCGCGAAGGCCGGCAGCGCATCCCGATCGAGGAACTGCGAGATGTACTTGGCGTCGCCGATGACCTTCTGGGCCTTGGTCTGGATGGTGGTCAGCTTGGACAGGTCGGCCTTCTTGTTGGTGGCCACGTTGCTGGTGTCGACCTTGGCGTAGGCGTTCTGGCCTTCCGGGCTGCCGAAGAATTCCAGCATCGCCTTGGCCGCGGCGTTGTCGCCACCCTTCTTCGACAGCATGAAGCCGTCGATCGGCGCCTCGACCGCGTCCTGGCCGTTGGCCTCGGTAAGCATTGGGAATGGGAAGAAGTCGACGTCGGCCAGCACCGCCGGATCGGTGAACTGCTGCGTCACGAACGAGCCGAGCAGGTACATGCCGGCCTTCTTGGTGGCGATCGAGCCCGCCGCCTCCTCCCAGGTGAGGCCGAGCGCGCCCGCGCTGGTGTAGGGCAGGATCGCCTTCCAGTTGTCGAAAACGTCCTTGACCTTCTGCTGGTCCCAGCTCTCCTTGTGCGCCATCAGATCGACGTGGAACTGGTAGCCGTTCAGCCGCATGTTCAGGTAGTCGAAGGTTCCCATCGCCGGCCAGCCGTCCTTGTCGGCAAAGGCGATCGGGGTCAGGCCGTCCTTCTTCATCTGCGCGCACAGCGTCTTGAGCTGATCGAAGGTGGTGGGCACCGTGTAGCCCTTGGCGGCGAACACGCTCTTGCGATAGAAGATCGCCCACGGGTAGTTGTAGTTCGGGACGAAGTACTTCTTGCCGTCATCGCCGGTCGATGCGGTGACGATACCGGCGCCGAAGTTGTCCAGGCCGAGCTTGTCCCAGACATCGTCGAGCGGGGCCACCAGGCCCTTGGCTGCGTAGTACTTCATCCGGTAGCCGGCGAACCAGGTGAAGCCGTCGTCCGGGCTGCCCTGCAGGTAGGTGTTGATCTGGTTCTGGAAGTCGTTGTGTGCCTTGGTGTTGATGGTTACCGAGTCGCCGGAGGCGGCCTTGAACGCGGCCACCATCGCGGCGATCCCGTTCTTGGGCACCGAGTCCGAGGCGCTGGAGCCGAGCGTGGCCGACTTCGAGACCGAGCTGGCCGACTTCGACTTGCTGGCACCGGTGCAGGCAGACAGCAACGGCACCGCGCCGATTCCCGCGACTCCGACGGCCATGCCCTTCAGAAGTGTCCGGCGGTCCGTGGTGAAGCCGGACGAGTTCGACGGGGTGTGATCCTCAAGCATGTGCGGAGCCTCCCTATGTCAACGGTTGGTCGTTCGATGATGTGACCTGCATCGCTTCCGGTCAGAAGCAATCACAATTGACCAGAACTGAACTACGAAGTCAAGCCACTGGACGAAATCGTTACGTCATCGCGCGGCAACCTGACCGTTGCCGCATGGTTGGAGAATCGCCTGAAAAACCAGGGTGTTGTGCAAGTGAAGTGGACGGCCTACGATCGGCCCGGCGGGACCGTCGATGGCGGTCAAGCAAGCAACTCGATTGCACACGTCCGCATCAGGACTACCAAATCCAACATAAACCGACAGTGCTAGTCATCGCGAAGGAGACCGGCTGTGACCTCGATCGGCTCGTACCCGATCAGCCCGCTCGGAATCGGCCGTCCGGACGGCACCGGCACCGCGCTGGTGGTGCTGGCCGGTGGCGAGCCGGCCCGGATCGGCTGGCTCGGACCGGCTGCCGGCGGCCTGGACCCGGCCGAGGTGTCCGACGCCCTCGGCTCAATCCTCGCGGCCGCCTCGGTGCACCACTCGTCCGGCCGCTCGCTGCCGGTGCTGCCAGAGGTCGCGCGATTCTGGCAGGGCCAACCCGGCCTGCGCGGCCACCGGATGGCCGATGACCAGCCGGGAGCCGACTGGTCGACCGCGTTCGCCGCCGCCGGGCACAGCGCCCATCCGAGCGAGCTGGACCCGCAACGGATCGAACTGGTGTCCACCGACACCGGTCGCGGGCTGAGCGTGCGTACGGAGTTCGAGTCGGTGCCCGGCGGAGCGGTCCGGATCCGGCACACGCTGACCAATGACGGTCCCGGCCGGTACCTGCTGCACGGCCTGGACGTGATGGTGCCGGTACCGGACCGGGTGGCCGAGATCCTCGACCTGACCGGACGCTGGGGACGGGAACGCTCACCGCAACGGCACCCGGTGCGTGACGGGCTGTGGCTGCGGGAGGGCCGAACCGGCAGGCCCGGCCCGGACGCGCCCACCCTGCTCAGCGTCGGCACCGCCGGCTTCGGCTTCGGCACCGGCCAGGTCTGGGGGGTGCACCTGGCCTGGAGCGGCAATTCCCGGCACTTCGTCGAGCGGTTGCCGACCGGGCAGACCGTGCTCGGTGCCGGTGAGCTGCTGCTGCCTGGCGAGCTGGTGCTTGCCGAGGGCGACAGCTATGCCAGCCCGTGGGTGTACTTCGTGGCCAGCACGGACGGCCTGGACGGCCTGGCCGAGCAGCTACACGGCTACCTGCGCGCGCTGCCGGCCCATCCCAGCGCGCCGCGGCCGGTGGTGTGCAACGTCTGGGAGGCGGTCTACTTCGACCACGACCTGGATCGGCTGCGGCTGCTCGCCGACCAGGCGGCCGCGATCGGCATCGAGCGGTTCGTCCTCGATGATGGCTGGTTCTCCTCCCGCCGGGACGACCGGTCCGGCCTCGGCGACTGGACGGTGTCGGCTGAGGCCTGGCCGGCCGG
>JBDSAN010000567.1:0-9040 GCA_039922115.1 Jatrophihabitantaceae bacterium | reverse complement strand
CGGTCTCGGTGAACAGCCAGCCGAAGGCGTTGGCAGCCAGCGGCAACGCCACCGTCCAGGTCGCGACGCGCAGCAGCCGGCGCGAATCGGCCAGCTTGCCGCGGCGCCATTGCAGCGCGACGGCTGCCGCGATCAAGCCTGCGAGCACGCCGAGTCCGATCATCAGCCGGAAGCTCCAGTAGGCCAGCCAGACCACCGGGACGTAGCTGCCCGGGCCGTACTTGGCCACCTCGGCGGCCTGCACGTCGTTGATGCCCTCGACCTTGCCGTCCAGGTTGTTGGTGGCCAACAGCGACAGCCCGTCCGGGATCGCGATGTTGATCTTGTTGTGGCCCTGCTCGACGTTGGCATAGGCGAACAGGCTGAACGAGGCGCTGTTCTCGGTCTTCCACAGCGCCTCGGCGGCGGCCATCTTCATCGGTTGCTGCTTGGTCATGATCTGGCCCTGCAGGTGCCCGACCAGGCTGGCGCCGGCCGCGGCAACGATGATCACACCCAGCGATAGCCCGGCCACCTTGCGATGCACCGGATCAGCGGTAGCGCCATCGGTGGCGGCCTTGCGCAGGTGCCAGGCGCTGACCGACAGCAGGATCGCGCCGGCGGTCATCAGCGCGGCAAAGATCGTGTGCGGGAAGGTCACCAGCTGGGTGGAGTTGGTCAGCACCTTCCAGATCGAGGTCAGCTCGACCCGCTGCTTGGCCGGGTTGTAGACCAGCCCGACCGGGTGCTGCATGAAGCTGTTCGCGGCCAGGATGAAGTACGCGCTGATCACGGTGCCGACCGCGGCCAGCCAGATCGAGGCAAGATGCAGCTTCGGGCTGAGCAGGCCACGGCCGAAGATCCACAGGCCGAGGAAGGTCGATTCGAGGAAGAACGCGATCAGCGCCTCCATCGCCAGCGGGGCGCCGAAGATGTCGCCGACGAAACGGGAATAGGCCGACCAGTTCATGCCGAACTGGAATTCCTGCACGATCCCGGTGACCACGCCGAGGGCGAACAGCACCAGCATGATCCGACCCCAGAACCTGCTCGCCCGGTCCCAGACCTCACCGCCGGTGGTCGCCCGACGGCGGTAGGCCATCGTCTGCATGGTGGCCACCAGCACGGTCAGCCCGATCGAGAGCGGGACGATCAGAAAGTGGTAGATAGTCGTGCTGGCGAACTGCCAGCGCGCCAACATCGTCGGGTCCATGCGCACCTCGCGGATCGGACTGCACGGCTGCGAGACCAGCGCCACCCGATCACGGGCGCGCGCAGACCTCGCTCGGTCCCACCTAGCTTCCCGATCCCCGGACCTCTCGCACAGGGACCATCCGCACCAGTTGGGTGGGACGTTCGGCCCTGCCGGATCGCGGCCGGGTTGCCCAGGCTTGAGGTACCCGAGGTCAGTTCCCGGGTATGCAGACAGCCCATCGGAGGCAGCAATGACCAGCTCGCACGGCCCGATCGTGGTAGGAATCGACGCCTCGCCGGACTCCGGCGCGGCGCTGCGCTGGGCGGTCAAGCAGGCCCGCGCCTGCCATCGGCCGGTCCGGGTGATCTATGCCTACCCCTGGCTTGAGGCGGTCCAGACCGAACAGCACATCGTCAGCGCGCCGGAGCTCAGCGCCACCACCGCCCAGGCGCACGCCCAGCAGTTCGTCGAGCAGGCCATCCTGAGCCTGGCCGATGACCCGGAGCTGTCGATTGAAGCAGTCGCCATCGGCGGTTCCGCCGATCACGTGCTCTGCCGGGAATCCGACAGCGCGTACCTGGTCGTGGTCGGCTCACGCAAGCTGCACGCGGTCGGGTCCTACTTGCTCGGCTCGGTCGGGCAGGCGGTCGCGAACAACGCGCATTGCCCCACGGTGGTGGTGCGCGCAGAACCGGACCCGGGCCTGGCAGCAGAGGTAGTGGTCGGGGTCAGCGCGGACGCTTCGGCCGAACCGGTGCTCGCCTTCGCCTTCGAGCAGGCCAGCTGGCTGGGCGCCCGGCTGCGAGTGGTGCACGGATGGAAGTCACCGATCGGCCCCCGCAGCACGCTGTTCCCGCTGGAATTCAGCGAGCCGAACATCGACGAGCTGAGCAGCGAAGCCGCTCAACTGGATCTGGCCGAGCTGATCGCGGGCTGGCAGGACAAGTTCAGCGACGTCGAGGTCATCAGCGAGGCCCGGTACGGGCATCCGACCAGCATTCTGGTCGAGGAATCGGTCGGCAAGCAGCTGCTGGTGGTCGGTAACTCGACCCACCATCCGCTGATCGGCACCGTGCTCGGCTCGGTCAGCCTCGGCGTCCTGCACCACGCGGCCTGCCCGGTGGCAGTGGTGCCGCTGGCCACCAGCGGCTGAGCACTGCTGGCAACCAGCTGAGCAGCGCTGAGAGAACGCAAGATGTCGGCTGCGGTTGTCGGCAGTTCGTAGTAGACAAATAGCTGTGTCAAACCTGGGTAACCTAACAGTGGTATCCACCCGGTTCCTGGCAGTGCTAGCCCTGGCAACGGTGCTTGGCTGGTTCGGCTTTGGCTATCGTTGGCGCCGGGGACGGCGCCGCTGGCCAGCCGCCCTGGTCGCGACGCTGCTCAGCCTGGTGCTGGTGGGCGACGGTGTGAACTCCTACTTCTCCTACCTGCCCAATGTCAGCGACGTGGTGGACGCGGTCGTCAGCAGCCCACCCCGAAGCCTGCCGACGACCATCAACCAGCAACCGGCCAGCGCGGTCAGCGCGCCTCGGCACGGCAAACTGTTCCGGCTGCAGGTGCCCGACAACGGCAGCGGGTTCGGCCAGTCGCAGGCCTGGGTCTGGTTGCCACCCCAGTACTTTGAACCGGGAGCCGGCCGGTTGCCGGTGCTCTACCTGTTCCACGGCTCGCCGGGAATGCCCAAGGACTGGTTCCACGGCGGCTCGGCCGGCCGCATCGCGCAGGCCATGGCCCAGCGCAACCAGCCGGTGATCGTGGTCGCGCCGCAGATGAGCAAAGGCTGGCTGGACGACCCGGAATGCGTGGACGGGATCCACGAGAAGGTCGAATCGCACCTGATGATCGATGTGATCCCGACTGTGGACCGCCGGCTGCGCACGCTGACGGATCGAACCGGCCGGATCTTCGCCGGCATGTCAGCCGGTGGCTACTGCGCCCTGAACCTGGGCCTGCGCCACCGTGACCAGGTGGCCACCGTGCTCGACCTGTCCGGGCTCACCGAGCCGACCCATGCCGGCGGCCTGCCCGCGCTGTTCGGCCGCCAGCACCTGACCGCGGCTGCCAGCAACTCCCCCGATCAGTACGCCCGATCGCTTGCCGGTGGCCCGCCGATGCGGATCTGGCTGGACAGCGGCAGTTCCGACCGGCAGGTCAGCCGGCAGATGGACGCGATCGCCCCGGTACTGCGCGCCGACGGGATGGTGGTGATCCGCCGGGATCGTCCGGGCGATCACACCTACAGTGTCTGGCGGCCGGCCTTGCGCGACTCGTTAACCTGGGCACTGACCGGATTGCCGACGGCTTGAGCGCCGATGCATGCTCCTACCTTGGGTTCGCATGACCCGCGCGATCACAGCAATATCGGTGCGGCGGAAGGGGACGATCATCGAGGTGACCGCAATCCCGGTATCTTCGACGTCAACATGAGTCAACTTCCAGGCTCGGTCGCGACCCGCGAGCCGATCACCCAACCGGTCGAACCCGCCCGCCCGGCTCGTCCGGTGGTCCGTCGACCGATCGTGCTCGGCGAGCTGGTGGTCATCCTGCTGCTGTTGCGCGCCTATGACGGCATCCGCGGGCACGCTGAGGTGCGGCAGGCTTCGGCGCTGCGGCACGGCTGGCAATTGCTGGACGCCGAACGCTGGCTGCACCTGAATTTCGAACTCAGCGTCAACCACTGGTCGGCGGCCCATCACGCCATCTCACTGGCCGCCAGCTACTGGTACCAGTTCTTCCACATCTCGATCACGCTCGGGGTGCTGGTCTGGTGCTACTGGCGCCGGCCGGCCAGCTACCGGCGGGCCCGCAACGCCCTGGTGCTGACCAACGTGTTCGGGCTTGCCTTCTTCCTGATCTATCCGGCCGCGCCGCCACGCTTCCTGCCCGGCGCCGGCTTCGTCGACGCGGTGGCCCGGGCCGGCTTCGGCACCAGCCATGGCGGCCCGGTTACCGCCGACCAGTTCGGGGCTTTTCCTTCGCTGCACCTGGCCTGGGCGGTCTGGACGGCGGTGGTTGCCTACCGGCTGGTTCGCCCGACCTGGCTGCGCCGGTTGTGGCTCGGTTACCCGCTGATCACCGCCAGCGTGGTGATCGCGACCGGCAACCACTACCTGCTCGATGTGCTGGCCGGCGTGCTGATCACCCTGGTCACGCTGGCGATCTCCTACCAGTTGCCGCGCAGCCGGCAGTACGGGCTGACCGGGCACCGGCGCTGGCTGGTACGCAGGCTGGTCGAGTTCGTCCGCTCGGCGCTCGACCGGCGCTCAGCTACCCGCTGACCGCTCCGCCGGCCGGCAGCGATGCCGACCAGGCAAGCTGCAGCCCGGCGGTGAGTTCGGCCGCGCTGGGTAGCCCGTCCGGGTCGAGCAGGAATTGCAGCGCCAGCCCGTCACAGACCGCCATCACGAAGCTGGCGATCGCCGCGCTGCGCGGATCGTCGGCGGCGATCTGGCCCGCGAACGATCGGGCCACCAGGCCGGCGATCTGGCTCCGGCAGCGCCGGTACTGGCCGGCAACCTGCTCCCGCAGCTCTGGTGAGCGCTCGGCCTGGGCCAGCGCCTCGACGTAGGACAGCAGCAACGCGCGCTTGCCCTCGAAGCTGTCCAGCACCGCGGCCCAGGTAATCCGGGCTCGTTCCAGCGGCACCGCGTCCGGCTCTGCCATTGCCAGGCTCGCCAGCTGGTCGGTCCACTCCTGAAAGACGGCCGCGATGGCAGCGTTCAGCAGCGCAGCCTTGGATCCGAAGTGGTAGCCGATCGAGGCCAGGTTGGTCTGCGACTCGGCCACCAGGTCGCGCGCGGTGGTGTGTGCGTAGCCCTTGGTTTCCAGCAGCCGTCGTGCGGCGTGCAGCAGTTGCTCGCGGTGGCCCACGTTGCCACCCTAGCGCCGGGCACGAGAGCAGATGGACGAACGTCTTATACAAGCGTATAAATCGAGGCGGCAGCATTCACCTCGGAACGGGCGGCTGACGATGACCGTGACCTCTGAACACACCGGCACCCCGGCGAGTCCATCGGAGCTGCCCAGCCCGCCGGAACCGACTTGGCCCGGCGGGATACCGATCCCGGTCGCCGTGCAGAGCCTGCTGTTCGCCCGTTACCGGCACCGCTGGCTGCCCTACCTGCGGCGCCGGTACGGCGACACGGTGACCGTCCGGATCGCCCCGCACCGGCGCCGGATGGTGCTGATCAGCCGCCGGGAGGACATCAAGGCGGTTTTCGCTGGTCCCAGCAACGTCTTTCACGCCGGCGAGGGCAACGCCATTCTCGGCCCGATCATGGGTGATCACTCGGTGCTGCTGCTGGATGAGAGCGAGCACCTGCGAATCCGCCGGCTGCTGATGCCGGCCTTCAACGGCAGCGCGCTGCGCGGCTACCGCGGCCTGATCACCGAGCTGACCCGGGCCGAACTGGACCGCTGGCCTGCCTCGGGCACCGAGCGGACCCATCCCCGAATGCAGGCGCTGACCCTGGAGATCATCCTGCAGGTGGTCTTCGGCGTCACCGACGAGCGCCGGCTGACCGAGCTGCGACCGATCGTCGAGCGTGCCGTCGACGTCAGCCCGCTGATCATGCTCGGCTGGTTCTACCCGCGGTTGCGCCGGTACTGGCCATGGCGGCGGTTCGCCGAGATCCAGCAGAGCCTGGACGAGCTGCTGTATGCCGAGATCGCAGACCGGCGAGCGGTCCCCGACCTGGACCATCGCAGCGATGTGCTGTCCCGGCTGCTGCTGCTGTCCCGGCAGGACGACCTGCCGCCAGACCAAGCCGGTGGCCTGACCGATCCGGAACTGCGCGACAACCTGGTCACGCTACTGCTGGCCGGCCACGAGACCACCGCGACCGCGCTGGCCTGGACGCTGCACGAACTGGCCCGCAACCCGGCGGTGCTGGCTCGGGCCGAGCAGGCCGCCGACGCCGGTGATGAGGAGTACCTGGAAGCACTGGCCAAGGAGTCGATGCGACTGCATCCGATCATCTACGAGGTGGCCCGCCGGGTCACCGAGCCGGTGCAGGTGGGTGACTACCTGGTGCCGGCCGGCGCGACCGTGATGCCCGGCATCGGGCTGGTGCAGGCCGATCCGCAACAGCACCCGGATCCGACCCGGTTCGACCCGGAGCGGTTCATCGGCAGCCAGCCGCCGGCCAACACCTGGATCCCGTTCGGCGGCGGGGCGCGCCGTTGCCTCGGCGCCGGTTTCGCCTTGCTGGAAGCCACTGTGGTGCTCGGTGAGGTGCTGCGCCGCTACCACATCAGCGCCGACAGCGGCCGTCCCGAGCAGCCGAGGCCACGCAACATCACCCTGGCCCCCAGCCGTGGCGCACGGGTCAGGCTGACACCGCGCGCTGGTTGATCGGGGCTTCGGACCCGGCGGTGGCCGGCTGCTTGCCGGACTGGTTGGTTTGGTTCGGACGAGCCAGCGGTGCCGGCACCTGATCACGGCGGATCATCACCACCGTCCGGTCGTCGACCTGCTGGGTCGGCACCCGCTCGATCAGGTAGCGGGCTGCCCCCGTCCAGGTGTTGCGGGTGGCCAGCAACTCGACGTTGTCCTTGAGCCGGGTGGTGCCGATGTCGATGTCGCGGGTCCGGTCCTCGACCACGCCATCGGTGAACAGGAACAGCGATTCACCCGGTCCGAGAATGCAATTGTCGACCTCGCCGGTCAGCGTGGGCAGCACGCCCAGCACCGTCCCGGTTGCGGTCGAGGTCCGCCAGACCGGCGCCTGCTCCGGCCGGAAGTGCACTGCCGGCGGGTGGCCGGCGACCCGGACGCTGTAAGCGCCGCTGCCAAGGTCCAGCCGGACGTAGATGGCCGAGGCGAAGCCCAGCGACCACTGCTGGCGGGCCAGGTAATCATTGGCCGCGCCGAGGAACTCATCCGGCGGCACCGAGCCGAGCAGGCCGCCGACCGCGCCGGACAACAGCAGGGCACGCGGGCCGGCCGCGATTCCGCTGCCGGACACGTCGATCAGGGCCAGATGCAGGATCTTGCTGGTGCCATCGGACACCAGCCGGGTCGAGACGAAGTCGCCGGAGATCGCCGCGCCGTCGGCCGGCCGCTGCTGGATCTCGACGGTCCAGCCAGCGGGTACCGAGGGCAGCTGGGACTGCACCAGCAGCCGCTCGCGGATCAGCCCGATGACGGTCTCGGCGCTGACTTCCTTCAGGCCGAGCGCATCGCGTCGGCGGGCCTGCGCGATGCCAACCAGGCCGGTCACGGCCACCATCACGAAGCCGGACGGTGACAGCTGGCTGGAATTGAGCCCGTGCACCGAGAACACCGCAGCCAGGCAGCACGCGACGGTGCCGAGCAGGATCAGCATGCCGGTCACGCTCAGCACCAGCGATGACAGCACGACAACGATGATGATGACGCCAGCAACCTTGATGTCGGCATTGTTGTCCAGGATCGACAGGGTGGTCCCGCCGATCAGGGTGACAATCGCCAGGCACAGTGCGGCGCGTTGGGTCGGTCGCTCCCGTCGAGGCAGCAACCGGCGCAGGTTGCGGAGGAAGCCGGCTGGAGTCATGGTGGTCCCAAGGTACGGGACCAGTTGTAGCCAGCAACAGGGTTTGGCAGATCAACTGCCGCCCCGACCCGGACCTGGCCCGCGAGCCAGGCAGGATGGCAACCATGAGCACAGCCGAGGACGGCGGCACCCGGCGGCGCCGGCGGCGGGCGCAGCGACCGGCCGGGCCGGCCAGCGTGCGCCCGGCTCCCGATGCCAGCACTGCCCAGGCGATACCGGTCGAGCTGATCGGCGACGAACCGCAGCTTGCAGGACCGTCCGCCGCCGCTGAACCCAGCACGGCTGCACCCAGCACCGCCGCCGAACCCAGCACGGCGGCTGAGCGTTCGGCTGGCCAGCGACGCCGGCCGAACCGGGCCGAGGGCGGTCGTCGGGCCCGCGACAGCGAGCGCGGCTGGCGTGAGCTGGCTGGCAACTCCCCGTCCCAACTGGGGCTCAGCGGGGCGCTGCGAGCCCGCGACGTGGCCCGGCCCGGCCCGGCCGAACTCGCCTCAGCCGAGCGGGACCTGCAGATCGTCCGGCGCCAGTGGGTGCCACCGGCCGACGATCCAGCAGGCGGCGCCGGCCACTAACCGGTCGGGAGGTCGCCGGTCTGCTCGTAGCCGGCGACCATCGCGATCCGCCGGACGTGCCGCGGATCCTGGCTGAACGGGGTCGCCAGGAACGCCTCCACAATCGCGATCGCCTCGTCCTCGGAATGCATTCGAGCACCGATGCCGGCAACGTTGGCATCGTTGTGCTGGCGGGCCAGGGTGGCCGTCTCGTGGTTGTAGCAGAGCGCGGCGCGTACCCCGGTGACCTTGTTCGCCGCGATCTGCTCGCCGTTGCCCGAGCCGCCGATGACCACGCCGAGGCTGCCCGGATCGGCCACCACCCGGCGTGCGGTGTCGATGCAGTACGGCGGGTAGTCATCGGTGGCCTGGTAACTGTCCGGCCCGCAGTCGGTGACCTGGTGCCCGGCCGCGGTCAGCCGGGCGACCAGTGCCGCCTTGAGTTCGAAGCCCGCGTGATCGCTGCCCAGGTAGACGCGCATGCCGGTCATGCTGCCAGTTCGGGGTGGGCGGACAATGGCCGGGTGGCGCTGGCAGAGCAGGTGATGGCCGGCGGGTGGACGTCCAGCCTGCCCGGCCCGGGCAGCATCCAGCCGGTGGCGGTGCTGCTCGCGGTCGCCGGCCTGGCCTGGTACCTGCGACTGCGCCGCCGGTTGCTGGCAGCCGGCCAGCCGTGGCCGTGGTTGCGCACCGCGTCCTGGACGCTCGGCCTGCTGCTGCTGGTAGCGGTCAGCTGCGGGCCGGTTCAGCACTATGGCCGTTACCTGTACTGGGTCTGG
>JBDSAN010000566.1:0-12265 GCA_039922115.1 Jatrophihabitantaceae bacterium | reverse complement strand
GCCGAGGCCGTAGCCGGCCGGCCCCGGCCCCGGGTTGCCGTTCTGGAATGGACCGATCCGCCTTTCAGCGCAGGGCATTGGGTACCTGACCTGGTCACCGCGGCGGGCGGCGAGCCAGTCACCGGTGCCGCCGGTGAGCGGTCGGTGCAGTCCAGTTGGGACGAGCTGGCCGCGGCCCGGCCGGAGCTGATCCTGGTCGCTCCGTGCGGCTTTCACCTTGCCGACGCGCTGGATCAGGCCGCCTCGGTGCTGGCGCGGTTGCCCGACGTCCCGGTCTGGGCGATCGACGCCGACGCTCTGGTGGTGCGGCCGGGACCGCGCCTGGTCGAGGGTGTTGAGGCCCTTGCCTCAGCCCTGCATCCAGGCGCGATGCCGGCCCCGCCGGCCGGCCGGATCGCCCGGCTGCGGTGAGCTAAACGCGGCTGCGGTCAATCAGCCGCTCAGGTGCCCGAGCGCACCTGAGCCGGCGTCTTGCTCGGGGTAGCTCCGTTACCGAAGGCCCAGGCCTCGATGCTGCCCAGCGGCGGCGCGTAGGACGAGGCACCGCTGCTGCTGAACGTCCAGGTCGTCGCGCCGGCCAGCGCGTGGTAGTAGGCCCAGTAGGCGGTCGCCGACGGGGTGTTCACGCACGGATCCGCGGTGGCGGTCGGCAGGCCATTGATCCGACAGATAAAGGCCAATCCGTAATGCGCTGTGCCGGTCGGGGTGAACCCGGCGTTCTGCATGGCGGCCAGCCCGGTCGACTGCGCACCGAGCGCGCACCGGGTCTGCTCGGTGCCGCCGAAGGCGGTGAAGTCGACGGTGACGGTGACGCCGGTGGTGCCCGAGCAGGGGCCGGCGGCGCTGGTCAGCGGCCGGACCGCAGCGCTGGCTGCTGACGGGGCTAGCAGGCCGGCCAGCACCGCCAGGGCGGCGAGCAACGCGCCGAGCAGGCGGGCGGGACGGGGATGAGCTGTTGTTGGCACTGTTTTCCCTTTCGGAATGGGGCCGAGTGCCGTTCCCCTGAAAGCTCGAAGCCGGCCATCAAGCCGGCGCCGTGCCGCCAAGGCTCCAGCCCGCGGTCCACGGCGGTTCGATCGGAGCCCACTCCCGACAGGCATTCCGGCTTGCCCACCAGGTGGGCCTACGGTTGCGGGTCAGCGCCGGATTCGGACCGGCTTTCCCTGAACGAGAATGTGCTGGACAAACCTAGCAGAAGCCGCCCACCGGCCGTCCGAGTTCGCAGAACAGGTCACACTCGGACGGCCGGTCGCGGCGGTTATCGGTCAGCTCAGCAGGCGCCGTCCAGGTCGCAGATCAGGCCGCTCACCTTGGGCGTACCGAAGCCGGTCACGTAATCCCAGCCGGGCAGGGTGGCGTACCCGCCATTGCTGGCGGCTGGAACGCGATCTCATTGGTGCCCCCAGGTATGCCGTAACGGACGATTGGTGGACAGCTGTGCGAACTACAACGTCCGAGTCGGCTAAACGTGGCGCAGCTATTTGGGCGGTTACGGGCTCCTCGCCGATTGCGCGGGCTACCCGAATAGCGGGGACGGGCCGTCGGTGAGGCGCCAGGCCTGGCTCGTCCCGGGTCCGGATCAGGCCCAGCTGTTCGGCCCGCGCACCTGTGCGCGCGCCGTTGGCAGTTTCGACGAGCGCCCTGCCGGTCTGGACCATGTGGTCTTTGGCTGTGCGGATCAGGCAGAACTCGAAACCCGGTGGGCCGCTCGGCGCTCCGGCAGCGACGGGTGGGCAGCCGCTCAGGGTGGCACGCACGAGTGGCCAGTTACGCATCGAATGGTCGATTCCGAGCGACCACTCGCCCTCGAACTGCCCACTCGTGACCTGGCCGGGCAGGGAACTGCCCACTCGTGACCTGGCCGGGCAGCGAACTGCCCACTCGTGACCCGAGGGCTACCCGAACCGGTGCTCGACGCGCGCCCGGACGGTCAGCTGGCGAGTCCGCGCGCGGTGGCCTTGTCCGCCTTGGCGACGCAGTTCAGGCTGCGGTACTGGCCGGCGTGATCAAGGCCGTAGCCCACCGCGAACACGTCCTCGATCTCGAAGCCGACGAAATCGGCGTCGATCCGGCGAGCGGAGGTGGCCGGCTTGCGTAGCAGTACGCAGCTGGCCACGCTCTTGGCGCCGCCGGATTGCATCAGCCTGCTCAGCCACGAGATGGTCAGGCCGGTGTCCAGGATGTCATCGACCAGCAGGACGTGCCGGTCGGTGACGTCGGTTTCCAGTTCCTTGGTGGTATTCACGATGCCCGAGGACCGGTTGCCCGAACCGTAGGACGAGGCGCCGAGCCAATCGATTTCCACCGGCAGCGCCATCGCTCGGCACAGGTCGGCCATGATCATGAACCCGCCGCCGAGCACGCCGACCAGCAACAGCTTCTCGCCCTGGTAGCGGGCATCAACCTCGGCGGCCAGTTCGGCCATCCGGTCGGTAATCTGCTGCTGGGTCAGCAGGATGTCAGCCTGGCTCAGTCCGCAGTCCTCGACGTTCATCCGACGGCTACCTCGGCTGCGGCACTCACGGGCCGACGACGATCTGATCCTCGGACGACCACGGAAAATCGATCCAGTTGTCGGTCTGGCGCCAGACGTACTCGCACTTGACGGTCGAGCGGGGCTTCTCATAAACCACCGCGCAGCGCGCCTCGGCGACATGGTCGGCGCAGTAGTCGCGGACCAGCTTCAGGGTTGCCCCGGTGTCGGCGATGTCGTCGGCGATCAGCACCCGGGCCCCGGTCAGGTCGACAGCCTGCGGCACCGGCGGCAGCATGACCGGCAGCGGCAGCCGCTCGTCCACCCCGGTGTAGAACTCGACGTTCATCACGTGCAGGTTCTTCACGCCGAGCGCGTAGCCGAGTGCGGCGGCAGTGAACAGGCCACCCCGGGCGATCGCCAGGATCAGGTCGGGCTGGTAGCCATCGGCGTGGATCTGCTTGGCCAGGCTATGGCTGGCGTGCCCGAATTCTTCCCATGACAGGCGCTCGAATTCATCCGGCGTCGGACCCACAGGTGCTCGTCCCCTTCGCTGATCTGCTCGGCGTTCCGGCGCCGGCTGACGGCTCGTGCGGCAACGGTCGCGGACGCGGCGCTGATGCAGCCCATCGACTGCAGAATCTACGCACCCAGCTTCGATCAATCTCGGGCGACCCGGACCGTTGCGTGTTTCCTGGATCGGCTAGAGCGCGGCGGCTCCGGCCAGCGTGGTCAGCTGGATCGGTACCGGCACCGGGTAGTCGCCGGTCAGGCAGGCCGTGCAGAAACCGGCTGGCCGCGGCGTGATCGCGTTAAGCATGGCGGGCAGTTCGAGGTAGGCCAGCGAATCGGCGCCGAGATACTCCCGAATCTCGTCCACCTCCAGGTTCGCCGCGATTAGCTGCGAGCGGTCAGTGGTGTTCATCCCGAAGTAGCAGGGCCAGCGATAGGGCGGTGAGAGCACCCGCAGGTGGATCTCGGCGGCGCCGACCCTGCGCAGCATCCGCATCGTCTCGCGCAAGGTCGTGGCGCGCACGATCGAGTCCTCGACCACGATCAGCCGCTTGCCCTCGACGTTGGCCCGGATCGGGTTCAGCTTGATCCGGACGGCGTTCTGGCGCAGTTCCTGGGTGGGCGCGATGAAGCTGCGCCCGATGTAGCGGTTCTTGATGAAGCCGTCGGCGTAGGGGATTCCGGACTGCCGGGCGAAGCCCTGCGCGCCCGGGATGCCGGACTCGGGGACCGGGATGACCAGGTCGGCTTCGACCGGTGCCTGCCGGGCCATCGCCTCGCCCATCCGCTGCCGGGCACCGTGCACGTTCACCCCGCGCAGGTCGCCGTCCGGGCGGGCGAAGTAGACGTACTCGAAAACGCACAGCGTCGGCTCGACCGGCTCGGCGGCGAACGGCCGCACCGAGTGGATGCCCTCGGCCGAGATCACCACCATCTCGCCCGGTTCGACCTCGCGGATCACCTCGGCGCCGATCACGTCCAGCGCCGGGGTCTCGGAGGCGAGCACCCAGCCGCCCTGGTCACCACCCAGCTTGCCGAGGAACAGCGGGCGGAAACCGTTCGGGTCGCGGATGCCGATCAGGCTGGTCTCGGTCATCAGGACGAAGGAGTAGGCACCGGAAAGCCGCGGCAGGATTCCGGCCAGCGCCGCCTCGAACCGGCCGGCCTCGTCCTCGGCGGGCAGCTGGCGCAACAGCTCGTTGGCCAGCATCCCGGCAACCACGTCGCTGTCGCTGTCGACCTCGCCCAGTTCCAAATCCTCGCCGGCCATCAATTCGGTGGTGTTGACGAGGTTGCCATTGTGGGCAAGGACGAACTGGTAGCTCTCGGTGTCGCGGTAGACCGGTTGGGCGTTGGCCCAGGTGCTGGAACCGGTGGTCGAGTAGCGGGTGTGCCCGACCGCGATGTGGCCACGCAGGGCCGCCAGGCTGTGATCATCGAAGATGGACGACACCAGGCCCATGCCCCGGTAGACCCAGATCTTGTCGCCGTCGCTGACCGCGATACCGGCCGATTCCTGGCCGCGGTGCTGTAGCGCGAACAGGCCCAGATAGGTCATATGCGAGACGGGTTGAGCGGCCTGTTCGGGGGACCAGATGCCGAAAACGCCACAGGCTTCGCGGAGTTCGTCCGCACCCGGTTCCATGTGCTAGGACGATACCGCAATCTGGCTGGTGTCCTTGGCCAGCTCAGCCGATTCACCGGGCGCGAGCGCCTGGTTGGATGGCCGGTATGGCCTTTATCGAAGCACTGAATCCGGACGAGTTGCTGACCACCACCCGGGCCGTGCGCAAGCGGCTGGACCTGAGCCGGCCGGTACCGGACGAGCTGATCCGCGAGTGCCTGCAGATCGCGTTGCAGGCACCGTCCGGTTCGAACCGGCAGAGCTGGCACTGGCTGGTGGTCACCGACGCCGACCAGCGGCAGGCGATCGGCGCGGTCTACCGGCGAGCCACCGAGCAGTACCTGGCCAGCGAGTCGGCGGCCGGCAAGCTGTTCGCCGACGATCCGGACCGGGCGCCGGTGCAGCAGCGGGTCGGCGGCAGTGTGGCCTACCTCGGCGAGCACCTGGGTGACGCGCCGGTGCTGGTGCTGCCCTGCCTGCAGACCTCGGGCGAGTTGGGTTCGGGCAATCAGGCCGGTTTGTGGGGATCGCTGCTACCGGCCGCCTGGAGTTACATGCTGGCTGCCCGGGCGCGCGGGCTCGGCACTGCCTGGACCACGCTGCACCTGGCTTATGAGGCTGAGGTGGCCTCGATTCTCGAGCTGCCTGCCGGCGTGCACCAGGGCGTGCTGATCCCGACCGCCTACTACACCGGGACGGGCTTCAAGCCGGCTGCCCGGCAGCCGCTGGACGAGGTGCTGCACCTGGACCGGTGGTGAGGCTTGTTGCCGGTCACCCGTGATGGTCAATGCTCGGTGCGGCCGATAGCCAGCGCTGAGCATTGCGAATCTGGCGCTCCGGGTCAGACGTGCAGCAGGCCACCTTCGTGGTCGAACTCGTGCGCGTCCGGGTCGTCGAACCAGACCCCGCCGGAGCCGAGGTAGCGGAACCGGACCGGTTGCCCAGCCGGCACCGACACCGTGACGCTGCGGGTGCCGTTGCTGCGCTTGACCAGCCGGTGGGTGCCGGGCTGCCAGCCGTTGAAATCACCGACCGCCGACACCGGGCCGTCGTGCACGTCATCGGGTAGCACGAATTGCAGCGTGGTCTTGCCCTTGCTCGGGTCGATCTTGATTCGGACGGCCATGGCGCTTCTCCTGTATCCAGTGCTGCAAGCACTACTGCTCAACCCCGCGAACGAGCGTGGGCAGCGGCGCGACACCGAGCCGCCACCCACAGCACCCACGCTGGCAGCCTGACCTCGGCGCGCCCAGCTGACACGCGGGCGTTAACCGAGCCGTAACGGTGCGTTGTAGCAGCCGGCCGTCAACGATCATTCAGGGTTGAGCAACAAGGTGAAACACGCGCTGTTCGGGCTGACCCGGTAGTCAGCGAACGGCTCACACCGGGCGAAGCCGGCGCTTGAATACAGCGCGCGGGCGCTCTCGAAGGCGTCCATGCTGCCGGTCTCCAGGCTCAACCTGCGGTAGCCGCGTTCGCGGGCCAGCCCGATCAGGTGCTCCAGCATCGCCCGTCCGATGCCTTGCCCTCGCGCTTCGGACAGCGTGTGCATCGACTTCACCTCGCCATGCTCAGGATCTAGTTGCCTGAGCGCACCTACCGCGAGCAGCCGGCCGTCCACCCGGTAGCTGAAGAAGCTGATCGCCGGGTCGAGCAGTTCCGCCAGGTCGAGGGCGTGCACGTCCTCGGGTGGGCTGTGGCTGTTGGCGAAGACCAGGTGCTGGCTGAGCAAATCTGTAACGTCAGTGGCCCGAGGGTCCTCGCGCGCGATGATGCCGGACTGCATGCCGGCGAACCTACCGGTCGGCCGGCTTCGAGAGAGTCGTTCAGCACAGCTCGATGCTGAGCTCGGTGGTCAGCTCGGCCAGCGCCCGGCCGGCTTGCGGGGACTGCAGCAGGTAGAAGTGCCCGCCGGCGAACTCGCGAAAGGTCGGCGCTGGCCGGCTCACCTCGGCCCAGCCGGCCAGCTGCGCGGTGGTCGGTCGCGGGTCCTCGCGTCCCCGCCAGACCTGGTATTCCGCGTTGATCTCGATCGGCGCCGGCGGCCGGTAGGTGTCGGCCAGATGCAGGTCGTGCCCGAGCAGGTTCACGGTCAGCTCCAGCAGCTCCGGATCGTCGAACAGCTCGGCCGGGCTGCCGTCGCGGACCCGCAACTCGGCCACCAGCCCGTCCCAGGTCCGGACCTGAAATGGCTTGGCCGGGTGCGGCGCGCGCAGCGCGGCGTCGGCCGGCGAGGAATAGGCCGAGACGACCACGGTGCGCACCAGCGCGCGCTGGTCGGCCGGCAATCCAGCCACCAGGCTGTGTGCCAGGATCGCGCCCAGGCTGTGTCCGAAGATCAGCACCGGACGGTCGATCACCCCGATCACCTTGGGCAGCAGTTCGGCTACCGCCGCGGTGAAGTCCGGCACCAACGGTTCGGACGAGCGCAACCCGCGCCCGGGCAGTTCGAACAGCAGCGGCTCACAGCCGTCCGGCAGTTGCCGCGCGATCGGCAGGTAGGACATCGCCGAGCCGCCGGCGTGATGGAACATCAGCACTCGCAGCCGGGCATCCGGGCGTTCCAGAGCGAGGTAGCCGTCGGCGATCTTCATGCGTGCGCCATCCGAACCGGCAGCTTGAGCATGCCTGAGCCCCCGGTCTGTACTGCTGGTGAACTGCGCTTTATGGACGATACGAGCCTAAAGCGGCGAGGCTGAGTTGTCCAACAGCTGAGCTATCCTACCTTTGCCGGATCACACAGGGTTTACCCTGATCTATGAAGGGTGTTCTCAGTGCGATACGGCTACCGGCCGCTACGGAGTGGCTACCGATCGATCGGCAACTACGGCGTGCGCGATCGAGCCGACCTCGGTGCCGTCATACCTGCGGTAACCGGCGGCGGTGATGCTCGCCAGGATCGGATAGATATCGCGAACCAGGTCCGGCCCGCCGGTGGCTGAATCGTCGTCAGCCGCGTCATACAGCGCCTCGACACAGATCCGGGCAGCCTGCGGTTCGGCCAAGCCGGGACGGTAAAGCTTCTTGAGCGCGGACTTCGCCAATTGCGAGCCGGATCCGACCGAGTCGTACTGCCGGTCCTCATGCATTGAACCGGCCACATCGCTGGTGAACAGCCGGCCGATCCCCTGCGCGTCGTCGTAGGCAGCAAACAGCGGGACCACCGCCAGTCCCTGCTGGGCCAGGCCCAGGTTGGACCGGATCATGTTGCTGAGCTTGTTCACCTTGCCCTCCACCGTCAACGGGACGCCTTCGAGCTTCTCGTAGTGCTCCAATTCGACCTGGTACAGCTTGATCAGGTCGAGTGCGACGCCAACCGTGCCGGCGAAGGCGACCGCGGAGAATTCATCGGTCGGATATACCTTTTCCAGATCGCGCTGGGCGATCAGGTTGCCCATGGTGGCGCGCCGGTCGCCGGCGATCAACACCCCATCGGCGTAGATCAGTGCCAGCACCGTGGTGCCGTGCGGGGCTGGGACCTGCTGAGTTGATCGGGGGTGCTGGGCGTGCGCTGCGTGTTCGGCGTGCGCTGCGTGTTCGGCATTCCAAGGCAGCAGCTGCGGGGCGCTGGATTCGAGGTACTTCACGAACGAGGAATCACCGGAGTAGTTCGTGTCGATCCGGTCCTGGCCACCTGACTGCACCACGCGATGTCCTTTCAGCCCCGCTATCACTACTTTCGTCAGCATACGGGCTTCGGCGGTGCGGCCACCCGATGCCAGCCTAGCGGCGGCGGTGGGGTGCCGGCGCACGAGTGGGCAGTTCGGTGGACGGATGGGCGATTGCAACTACCCACTCGTCGCCGAACCACCCACTCGCGGAACGGACAGCTACTCACCTCGTGTGGACGGCAGCGCGCCCTCGCGGGAACGGGACGGCTGCCGGGCGCGTACCGGAACTAGTCGAAAGCGATGATGCCCCGGATGTTCTTGCCGGCCTCCAGGTCCTCGTAGCCCAGATTGACCTCGTCCAGGCTGTACCTGCGGGTGACCAGCTCGTCCAGCATGAGACCACCTTCCTGGTAGAGCCGCAACAGCTTCGGGATGTCGGTGGTCGGGTTGGCGTCACCGAACAGCGTCCCCTTCACGGTCTTCTTGAACAGCGCCATCACGGTGCTCGACAGTTGGACGGTCAGTTCGGACAGCGACCCCATGCCGGTGATCACCACGGTGCCGCCCTTGCGGATCGCGTTGAAGGCAGCGGTAACTTCCGGCTCCTTGACCACCCCGCAGGTGATGATCGCCTTGTCCGCACCGACCCCCCAGGTCAGCTGCTGGCTGAGGTCCATCGCCTCGTCGTTGGAGCCGACCGCGTGCGTGGCACCGAACTCCAGCGCCCGTTCACGCTTGTACGGCAGCGGGTCGACCGCGATCACATGCTGTGCCCCGGCGTGCTTGGCGCCCTGCAGCGCGTTGCTGCCGATTCCGCCGACGCCATAGACCAGCACCGTCTCACCCGGCCGGACGTCGGCGGCGTACACCGATGACGCCCACCCGGTGGTGACCCCGCAACCCACCAGCACTGCCTTGTCCAGCGGCACGTTGTCATCGACCTTCACCACCGAGTTCTGGTGGATGGTGCCGTACTGCGAGAAGGTGCCGATCATGCACATCGCCCCGTAGTCACCCAGCGAACCGGTCAGCGGAAACCGCGGCCCGGGCAGGTAACCCTCCAGGATGGTCGCGCCCCAGTCGCAGATCGCCTGCTGCCCGGTCGCGCACCAGCGGCACACCCCGCAGTTGGGAATGAACGAGCAGACCACCTGATCGCCGGGCTTGACCCGGGTGACCCCCGGGCCGATCTCTTCGATGACCCCGGCACCCTCGTGACCACCCACGATCGGCAACCGCGCCGGAAAGTCACCGTGCAGAACGTGCAGGTCCGAATGGCACAATCCCGCATAGGTGTAGCGGATCAGTACCTCGTTCTCCTTCGGCCCGTCCAGATTCAACTCCTCGATCTGAAACGGCTTGCCGGGTTCGACGATCACTGCGGCTTTGGTCTTCACGTCGGGCTCCTCATGGTCCGGACGCGCCCTAGGCGCCCGTGCGGTCGGCTGAGTCGAGCCCCCTCACTCTGCGCCGGGTCCGCCCCCGCCGCAACGCCCCCAAGCCCGATCGTGCAACTTTCTCGTTGCTCCAGCTGGCAGAAGTTGCACGATCGGGGTGGGGGCGGCTCAGCTCACTTGTAGAAACAGCTCTTGGCGCCGCTGCCGCCCGGGTCGCCCAGGGTGGCCGAGTTGCAGCTGATGCTGCCGCCGGCGGCCCGGTAGGTGTACCTGCCGTTGGCGCCGTAGGCTACCGTCACCGAACCGCCGGCGACACAGGTGCCGTTGTCGGCTGAGCAATAGGTATAGCCAGCCGGCCCACCGGCAGCGGTCATCGGCTGGTAGTAGCAGGCCTTGACCTGACCGGGTGCCGGATCACCGAACACGCTGTAGTTGCAGCCGACACCACCGGTCCAGGCACCATAGTTGAACTGCCCGGCGGTGCCGAATGCGACGCTCGCGGTGCCGCTGAAGCTGCAGGTGCCGTTCTCACTGGCACACAAGGTATAGCCGGCCGGACCGCCCGCGCCGTTGCTGGCCAGGTTGTAGCAGGCCTTGACCTGGCCGGAGGCCGGGTCGCCGAAGGTGCTGTAGGTGCAGGGATAAGTGCCGTTGGCGGCGAGGTAGTTGAAATGCCCGTTGACGCCGAAGGCGTTCCAGCCGGTGCCCGTGCAAGCGCCACCTTCACCGGAGCAAGCGAGGTAACCGGTCCTGCCGCCGGTGCTGCCCGGCGTCCAAAACGAGTTCACCCCGTTCGGAGTACCCAGACCGGTCGGCCCGTCGAAGCCGGCCCGCGCATTGCAGAAGTAGTTGCCGCAGGTTCCGGTCGAGCCGCTCGTCACGTCGAACACAGATCCCGGGTTGCTGTACGGGTAGGAGTCTGCGGCGACAGTGGTCACCGCCGCGCCAGACAAGGCGTAGACCCCGGCGATGATCGGTGCGGACACGCTGGTACCGCCGGCCACGTCCCAGCCCGGGCTGCCCCCGTAGCTGTCGTAGAAGGCCACGCCGGTGTTCGGGTCAGCGACCGCCGAGATGTCGGCGTCGGTCCGGTTGGCGCAGCCGAGGTCTTGCTGGAACCACGGCTTGGGCTCGTAGGCCGAGCAACCTGAGTCAGCGCCCGACCACGCTGTCTCCGACCAGCCGCGCGGGCTCGCCGACCGGCTCAGGCTGGTGCCGCCGACCGCGGTCACGTACCGGGACGTGGCGGGGTACAGCATCGGGGCGGCGTAGCCATGGTCGCCACTGCTGACCGTGATGACCACACCTGGATGATTGAGGTAACTGTTGTCGTAGCTGAGCTCGCCGGAGAATTCGTTGCCGCCCCAGGACAGCGACACGAAGCCGGCGTGCAGGCTGACCGCGGTGTTGATCGCCGTGTACATGTCGGTGCCGGTGGAGTTCGCCTCGATCACCGCGATCTTGCAGTTCGGGCAGGTCGCCGAGATCATCTCGACGTCGACCGAGGTCTCGGCCGCCCAGTTGACGTCGCCGGCCGGCAGCGGCGAGGCCTGGCCGTTCTGGTTGTAGACATGAAAGCAACCGTTGGCGGTGGTGCAGGCCGGTAACCCGTACTGAGCTCGGTAGGTGGCCAGATCGTTTGCCAGGTTTGGCGCGCCGAAGGCATCGACCACTGCTACCAGCTGGCCGTTGCCGGCCGCGGCCGACGGTAACGCGTAAGCCGATTGCAGGTCGGCCGGCCCGTAGCCGAACGGCGTGCTGAACTGCCGGGCCGCGCCCGGAGTGACGGTGGGTTGTCGAATATCGGTGCGCACGATGGCCTGGCAGCTGTTCTGGCCGGGCCTAGTTGCTTGCGCGCACAGCCGGTGGGTGTTGGCTGGGGCAGCTACCGGCCCAGCTGATGCGGTTGCTGTCGTTGGTGATGCGGTGGCGCACAGGGCACCGGCCACCAGTGCGGTGGCCGCTAACAGGACCTTGCGAAACATGCGATACCTCTAGGGGGTTAGGCACCGCGAACGGTGGCGTGATGGCCGGCGGCCGGGCGGGGCGGTCAGTCGTGATTGGTGGCCAGCGCGACCAGCCGATTCCAGTTGCCGTTGAACTGGTCCTGGCCGCCTGGCAACAGGCCGGACGAAGCGCTCTGCCACATCGTCCAGGTCGCGGTGCCGGCCGGGATCGAACTCGGCGGGCTGCTGGTGAAGCTGTCCAGCCAGAACGGGTTGGTTGCGGCGAACGTGCTGGAGTTGCCGGTGCAGGCATTCCACCAGGCATAGCTGGTGGTGATCATCGGGTACTTGGTGGTCTTGAGGTGGAGCTCGTCGGAGAACGCCTTGATCCAGCTCACCATTGCCGAAGCCGACAGGCCGTAACACTGCGCGCCGCTCGGGTTGTTCTGCAACGACAGGGCCGGCGGCAGGGTCCGGCCGTCAGCCGACCAGCCACCGCCGTGGGCCAGGAAGTAGTCGGCCTGCGCGGTTCCGGTCGAGCTGTCCGGATGCGCGAAGTGGTACGCGCCGCGGATCATGCCGATGTTGTAGGAGCCGTTGTACTGCTGGGCAAACGACGGGTTGAGGTAGGTGGTGCCCTCACTGGCCTTGACGTAGGCGAACCGGGCGCCCAGGTTGTAGGCGGCCTGCCAGTCGACGCT
>JBDSAN010000565.1:0-5486 GCA_039922115.1 Jatrophihabitantaceae bacterium | reverse complement strand
ATCGGCCACCGAGCGGATTTGGGTGTCGTCGCCGGAACAGGCGAGCATCGCTCCGTCGCCCGGCTGCTCGTCCATCAGCCGACCGCGAACGGCAGCCAGCGTCACTGCGTCTTCGGCTCGTAACACGCCTGCCGCATGGGCTGCGGCGAAGGCACCCACGCTGTGCCCGAGTACCGCTGCCGGCTGGATGCCCAGGCTTGCCCACAACCGCAGCAGGGCAATCTCGAAGGCCACCAGCGCAGGTTGGCAGAACCGGGTCCGGCGCAGGACGGCCGCATCCTCAGACCGCAGGACCAGGTCCAGCAGCGATTGGCCGAGCAGCGGTCGCAGGATTGCATCGGACTCATCCAGCGACGCCGCGAAGCCGCTGTGCGCTTCGTACAGCGCCCGACCCATCCCCGGGTACTGGCTCCCCTGGCCGCTGAACAGCATGGCCAGCCTGGGAACCTGCGCCGCATGGTCCACCGTGCCGCGGACCACGCTTGCCTCGGCCGGCGCGCCATCGGTTACCGCCAGCGAAGCCAACCCGCTATCGAGCTCGGCGCGATCGCCTGCGATCAACACCGCTCGATGTGCCAGATGCGAACGACCCGCATTGTTAGTCGCACAGAGGTCGGCAAGCGGCGCTGGATCCGCAGCCAGGTGCAGTCGCCATCGCTGGGCAAGCGTGGCAAGTGCCGATGGCGTGTGCCCCGACAGTGCCAGCGCGTGCGCCGTTCGGCTGGTCCGGGCGGGGATGCTTCCTTCCGGTTCCACCGGCGCGGCCTCGAGCACGAGGTGGGCATTCGCACCCCCGAACCCGAAGGAGCTCACCGCCACCCGGGAATGCTCCGGTAGCGCTGCCTGCTGCGCGGCGACGGTCAGCGGCACCTGGGCAGCTGCCATCCTCGAGTTGAGTACGTGGAAGTTTCGCTGGGCGGGCACGAGGCCGTGGTGCAGTACCAGCACCGCCTTGACCAACCCAGCGATGCCCGCGGCTGCCTCCAGGTGACCAATGGCGGGCTTGACTGAGCCGACCGTGCACGGTCCGGACCGATCACCAGCGCCGTACACCCTGGCCAGTGACTCCCACTCGATCGGATCGCCCAGGGATGTGCCGGTGCCGTGCGCCTCGACATAGTTGACCGCGGCCGCGTCCAGCCCGGCATTGGCCAGCGCTGCCCGGATGACCCGCTCCTGGGCAACCGAGCTCGGTGCGGTGATGCCATTGGCACGACCGCCGTGGCCGACGGCTGAGCCGCGAATGACGCCGTAAATACGATCGCCTGCTGCCATCGCATCCGGAAGGCGCTTCAGGCACACGACTGCGGCTCCCTCGCCGCGCACGTAGCCGGCTGCGCTGTCATCGAAGGCACGACATGTTCCGTCCGGGGCCAGCATGCCCGCCCGGGCGAAGGCCGCGCTCAAGCCGGGCGTCAGGGTCAGATTTACCCCACCAGCCAGGGCAAACGAGCATTCACCGGCCTGCAGAGCACGAACTGCGAGGTGCACCGCGACCAGCGAGGACGAGCAGGCCGTGTCGATCGCCATGCTGGGTCCGCGCAGATCCAGGTTGTAGGAAATGCGATTGGCGGCAAGGGCATGCGCATTCCCAGTCGCCCCATGCAAGTCCGAGGCCGTGCCGGCCGCGGCGCTGAGCTCGGCATAGTCGCTGCTGCTGATGCCGACGTATACGCCGGTGTCCGAGCCCCGCAGGTCGGTGGCCGGAACGCCCGCGTCCTCCAGCGCTTGCCAACTGACCTCCAGCATCAGCCGCTGTTGCGGGTCGATCCAATCCGCTTCCCGGCGCGATATCCCGAAGAGCAGCGCGTCGAAGGCGGCCGGATCATCAAGGAAGCCACCGCGGCTCGGCGTGCCCGCCGCCGCCGCGTCCCACCGGCTGGCTGGCACCGGTCCGATACCTTCGCGGCCGTCCCGCAGCAGGTCCCAGTAGGCCCGGGCATCCGCGGCGCCCGGCAGCCGGCAGCCGATACCGACGATCGCGATCTGCGCATTGCTCGGCTGGCTTTCCGCCGTTAGCGCATGCCCGGGGCTGCCTGCGGTGGCGCGGGCCGGCTGCCGAAGATTCGGATCCGGCCGGGCCGGATCGTCACCGGCAAGTACCGCAGATAGCGCACGAATCGTTGGGTGATCGAAGACAAGTGCGGCCGATACCGGCAGCCGCAGCCGACGAGCGAGCTCGTCGGTGATCGCGACCGCGCTCTTGGAGTCTAGGCCCAACTCCTGCATCGGAGTGTCGACCGGCACCGACTCCATCGGCACCGCCAGCCGCCGCGCAACCGCCGACCGCAGCCAATCCTCCAGCGCGGCAGCCGAAGCCGGATCACCGGGTCGCGGCCGCATGGTCGCAGCTGATGTCAGGGCGTCGTCGGCGACACCGAAGCAAGCAAGCAGATCATTGCCCGAGCGCGCCTTGAGCAACTCGCTCGGCTGGAAGTCGGCTCGTAGCTTCGGGCCCAGCGCGGCAATCGTTTGTAGCACGCATGGGTAGTCGACGCTCAGCTCGGCAAGGCTGTGCGCGGCGCGTAACTCAGCCAGCCCGACGCTCCGACCGACTGCTCGTGAGATCGTGGTAGCGAGCAACTGGCCGCTCACCGGCCCGTCGCTGCGGCCAGTCAGGTCCGTCAGCACGCTCGCGGCAACGACATCGAGCTGCAGCTGTAGAAAGGCAGATCGACAGCTCTGCCGTTGAATCTTGCCGCTGGTTGTCTTCGGCAGCGATGACCGCCGGATCAGCACGACAGCATGCGGGCTGACGTCGTGATCCTTCGCCAGCGCGGCGCGGATGGCGGCCAGCGCGCTGCCGGGATCCCCTAGCTGCCGGGTCTCTACCTCGGCTGCGACGATGAGTTGCTCGGTGCCGGCTACCTCGATGCCGAACGCCGCGACCGCTCCGGACCGGATCGCCGGATGGCATGCCTCGACCGCCTGTTCCACATCATGTGGGTAGATATTGCGCCCGGACAGGATGACCAGATCCTTGATCCGACCGACCACGTGCAACTGCCCGTCCTGCAAGAATCCGAGATCACCGGTGCGTAGCCAGCCATCGGTGCCTTCGAGCACGGCTCGAAAGGTGCGGGCCGACTCTTCCGGACGGCGCCAGTAACCTCGCGCGACACTCGGGCCCGATACCCAGATCTCGCCGACCTCGGCATCGGCGACCTGCGTCGCGAGGTCCGGATCGACGATCCGGACCTCGACATCATCTACCGGGGTTCCGCAGGATACGACCCGGATCCCGCCGCGCCCGGCTGCCGTGGCCGGGCGTGCTCGGCCGGCGCTCATCGCCACGCCGTCGAGCGTGCGCACCCGCGGCCGCAATTCGGCTCGCTCGCCGGTCACCATCAAGCTGGCCTCAGCCAGGCCGTAGCAAGGCAGCAGGGCCGTAGCTTCGAATCCGCAGTCAGCGAAGTAGGCGGCGAAGCGGGTAAGGGTCTCTGCCCGAATCGGTTCCGCACCGTTCAGCGCGAGGCGCCATTGGCTCAGATCAAGACTTGCCTTATCTTCCTGAGTAATTCGGCGAAGGCAGTGCTCGAAGCCGAAGTTCGGCGCCACGCTGGTGCTGGCGCCGGTCCGGCTGAGCGTGTCCAACCAGCGCAGCGGTTTCGCAACGAAGGTCTCCGGCGCCATCAGATGCGCGGCGAAGCCGCCGTAGAGCGGGCTGAGGATGCCTCCGATGAGACCCATATCGTGAAACGGCGGAAGCCAGGACACCATGCCCGAGGACTGGTCGTGGCCCAGTCTTCGGTGGATCGAATCCAAGTTCGCGAGCAGGTTCGCGTTACTGACCATGACGCCCTTGGGCGTTGCCGTCGAGCCCGAGGTGTACTGCAGCAACGCGAGCTGACCAGCCTCCCCACTAGGCCGCTGCCAGTGGCCGGCGTGCTCATCATCGACGGTGTCTGTTGCCAGCCAGGTCAGCTCCGCCAACCCGATGGTTGCCATCCGCGCTCGTTCGGCGAGGGCCATGCCGCGCACAGCCGAGGTTGTGAGTGCCAGGGTGGTGCGCGAATCGGCGACGATCGCCGCCAGCCGGGCAAGCGATTGGCCCATCCGCCGACTGTCCGGTGGGTAGGCCGGCACCGCGATAGCACCTGCGTACAAGCACCCCAGAAAGCAGGCCACGTATTCAAGCCCGGCTGGCTGCAGTACCAGTACTGGCCGTCCACGCATGCCAGCCTGCTGCAATTGGACGGCTATTGCGCGGGAACGCCGATCCAGATCGGTCCAGCTCCAGCTTTGCTCGGCCTCACCGCGCCCCGGCTGGAAGGTGTAGGCGGTGGCCTGCGGCCGCGCGGCCTGATGCTGCCGAACGAGGTCGAACAGGGTGGTCGGCCGATGAGCCGGCCGATGAGCGTTGCGAAGACTGGTGGTGCTGGTCATCGGGTGCTTCCCGAGTCGGGTCGGACCGTCGCAGCATGGCCGAGTCCGTCGGCCAAGCGCCGGTAGTCGACTTTGCCGTTTCCGTTGCGGGGCAATGCCACCACCAAGGTCACTGCTTGGGGCACCATGTAGCGGGGCAAGTGCTCGGCGCAGTGGCGCTTGATCTCGATGAGGCTTGGCGCAACGCCGCCGAGTTGCGCGCAATAGTAGGCGGTGAGCCTCGGACCGGTGACAGTAGCGGCGACCAGCACTGCGGCTTCGGCGACAGCTGGGTGGCGAAGCAGGACGGTCTCGATCTCACCCAGTTCCACCCGGTAGCCGGAAAGCTTGACCATCCGGTCCTTGCGGCCACGGTAGATCAAGGTCCCATCCCGATAGCTCACGAGGTCACCGGTGCGATGCTCGCCGAGGTGGTGTCCGGCCTGGTCTGATTCGGTCGCACGCTGCCAGTAGCCCGGCGTCACACAGTCTCCGGAGACGATCAGTTCGCCGATGCCCTGCTCGTCGACGTCGGCTACTCGTAGTGTTGCTCCGGGCAGCGCAGTTCCGATCGGCAGTGGCGCCTCGGACTGCAGGTCGGCCGGGCGAACCCGATGTGCGGTGCAGACATTGGTTTCGGTGGGGCCGTAGAGGTTGTAGAGCTGAGTGCGCGCCGGCAACAACTTGGCGAGGCGCGCAACCTGAGCCGTGGGGTAAACCTCACCGGCGAACAGCAGATAGCGCAGACTCTCGCTGGTGGCGCTGGTGAATACGCCCGCGTTCACCAGGAGGTTGTAGATCGACGGCACGCAGTACATCACGGTTACCCGGTGCCGCCGAATGCCAGCAGCTATCGCCGCGACGTCGCGCGCGGTTTCGCCGTCAATGATCCATAGCGCCGCGCCGACCCGCAACGCTACGAAGAGGTCGAAGGTGCTGAGGTCGAAGTTGAAGGAAGCGTGATTGCTGAAGATGTCGTGCTCGTCGATGTCTAGCTCGACGACTGCCCAGTCGATGAAGGCAGCCAGGTTCCGGTGGCTGATCTGCACGCCCTTCGGCGTCCCGGTCGAGCCCGAGGTGTAGAGCAGCGCCGCCAGGTCGTCCGGCTCGGCCGGTTCATT
>JBDSAN010000564.1:0-9828 GCA_039922115.1 Jatrophihabitantaceae bacterium | reverse complement strand
CTTATCAGTAGCGGCCTGATGGGTGCTTCTAACTGTTCCCTACGTTTTCCGGCCTGACAGTTCAGGGCGTGGGAGACGGGGTTATCTGGCAGTGTGTGTCCGACGCTGATCGGGCTGATCGTCGATGCCGGGCTCCGAAACGAGAGCGTCTGGGTATGGCTGCCCCGCGGGGCAGCTGGGGTCACCCGCAGAAAAAAACATGCCGAACAAGTCCACCCGACGGCGTCCTGGCCGGCTCGGTTAGCGGTCGCGGGCGGTGGATTCGTTGAGATTTCCTCCCTTAGCTTATTTGATGAGTTCGGTGTGAAATGATTATTGAGTAGGCAGTGTCCGTCGGCAGAGTGAGGTGGTTGGGGATGGCGTATAAGCCGCTTCCGATTGTGGAAGTCAGTCTCGATGAGGTGCAGTTGGATCTCGAGAACTACCGGATCCCGGTCCGCCCCGACGACCAAGCTGCCGCGATGGAACACCTGTTCAACTCCGAGAAGGTGATGGATCAGGCCCGGATGATCCTGCGCGACGGCTACTTCGATAACGAGGTTCCGATCGTGGTTGAGGAAGGCGGCAGGTACGTCGCGTTGGAGGGCAACCGTCGGTTGAGCGCGCTGAAGGCGCTACGGGATCCGACGGTGGTACCCAGCCATGAGCAGGCCGTCCGGGCGCTGCTCAAGCGGCGGGCAGTGGAGGCGGAGAACCTGCCGGAGTCGATCCGCGTTTTCATCGTGCCCAGCCGAGACCTTGCCCGCCCGCACGTTGCGCGACTGCACACCACTCGGTCCAAGAAGCCGTGGGGCCGTGACGAGCAAGCAAACTACTACTACTCACTGCTCAGTGGGCGCCGGACGGTCGCTGATTTGAAGGAGGAATTCCGCGGCGTGCAAGTCGTCCGGTTCATCAAGATGGCCGTGATGCGCCGGTTCCTCCAGGGAGTGCAGTTTCACGATGGGAGCTTGCACGAGTATGTGAGCGGCCCGGGCCTGACGATGTCGGTGTTCGAGTACGCCTACCGGCATGTCTCGATCGCAGAGGCGATGGGGGCATTCTTCGAAGATGACGGCCAGCTACGCCCCAAGACCAAGGTGTCAGAGAAGATCGGCGCTGGGCTGACGAAGCGGCAGCGCGACGCGGTCGAGTATCTGATGACCCAATTCCGCGCCGGCGACCTCAACACCCGATCGGCGGCGTTCCGAAAGGACACCCCGGAGAACACAGACCTGATCAATCGGCTGTGGGGCCGAACCCCGGGCGGTTCGGCGGGAGGCTCGGCTGACGACGACAGCGGCGCGCCCCCTGGTGATGACTCATCCGAGACCGGCGGCGGGGGTGCTGACGGGCCCGGACATGGTGCGGGCGCTGCCGGGTCGAACAACGAGGGTGGCGACAACGCCGGTGGGCGTGGACCGAACCATCCGGATACTAAGGACAAGCTCGATCTGGCCGGCTTGGACTACTGGACGCATACATCGACCAACCTGCAGCTGCGCTACCAGGAGCTGCGGCGGCTGAGCCTGGGCGAGTTCCCGATCGCGGCGGCGGTGCTGTTGCGGACCGTGTTGGAGACGACGATCAAGTTCCACTTCGAAGCCGCGGCGGTTCCGGTGACCGGTGAGCTGAGTCAAGTGTTCAAGCTGGTCGCCAGCACCTACGGCAAGGAGAAGGCGTTACGGCAGCCAATCGGCCGGATCGAGAGTGGGCAGGCGAGCACACAGGGCAGTATTCAGTGGTTCAACCTGGCCGCGCACAGCGCTGATGTCGTGATCACCGCTCAGGACGTGCGGGAGGCGTTCCGGACGGTGCACCCGGTGCTCAGGCGCCTGCTGCGGCCGCCGGCGAGTTCAGCGAGCTGACTACGTCGGCGACATCGGGCGATGCGATGAGCAGTTCCTGCGCGCGGCCGGGGTGTCTGGCTGAGTAGTTCAGCTCCAGCGTGCACTGGAAGTCCTCTGCGTATAGGCGCTGGATCAGCGGTGCAACGTCGTAGGTCATGAGCCAATGCGCGCTGGAGATGCCGTGCACGATCTGGGCGAGGTCTTCGTGGTCTCGGGCGTCGAAGGCGTTGAGGTAGAGCTGGGAGCCGGCTTGGACGTAGGGCGGGTCGATGTAAAGGAAGGCTGAGGGGTTGGCGCTGTAGTTGCGGATCACGCTGCGCCCGTCGAGGTCGCCGACCTCGATCCGGTCGGCCAGTTCACCGATCCCGGTCAGCCGCTCGATCAGGGTGTCGCGGTTGAACCTGGCGTCGATCTTGTAGTTGCCGGTCTGTTTCTGCCCGCCGATCACGCCGGCGTTGAGCACCCCGGATCGATTGGTGCGGTTGAGGTAGAAAAATGACTGCCCCAACCGCAGCAGATTTCCGCTGCCCGAACGGTAGATATCGCGTTGCCGCAGCCACTCATCCACAGTCAGCGGGACGTGCCGGACCCAGTCGACGAACTCCGGGTTGCAGTACACGACCGCGGTCCAGAACGCATGCACCGCCGGGTCGATGTCGTTGATGACCAGTCGGCTGACCACCCCTTCGCGCAGCAGCGCGATCCCGGCGCCCGCGCCGCCGGCGTAAGGCTCGACATACACCGGCTCTGAGAGGCCCAGGCCGGCGATTACGTCGGCGAACAATCCTGCCAGGGCTGCTTTGCCGCCTGGGTAGCGCAGCGGCGAGAGGGTTCCGTAGCGGCGCGCGGTCGCCACCTGCATCGACGTGGTCACGAAGCCTCCTTCAGCCGCAGCCGCAGCCGGTAGGCGGCGGTGCGGCAGCGCCCGGAGCAGAACTGGGCGCCGTTTCGGGCGAAGAACTCCGACGTGCACTGCGTGCACACCTGGATGCGGGCGTCGCGGCGTAGCCGCTCCGTCCGCACTTCCCGAGCGAGCACTGCCAATTCAGCATCGGCAAACGCGTCCAAGTTCTTCATGTGTGACGATTGTAAACGTAACTACATCGAAATGTCTATTGTTTCCATTTCCGTTGTGGTCGAATTGGCGGCGCGGCGGTGGCCCCTTATAGATTTGGATGTAGCGGTCCTTGGCCAGGAATGACTAGGTTTCGTAAAGGACTACAGACGGTGAGGGGGATCAGTGGGGACTGATCGGAATCCGATCGACTACCACTACTTGTCCCGGCGGCTGCTCACCGAGCTGCGCAAGTACGAGGAGGCGGTACGGCCGCCGCGGAGCTGGCGGCTTCGGCTTGGGCTGCCCTGGGCAGGCGTTGAGGCCGGCTCGGCCGAGCGCGACCCGGACAACCTGCAGGCACTAGCACGACGGTCTGGCCAGTTGGTCGCCGACAACACCGGCGACCTGGAGATACCCGGCCGGTGGTTCCAGGGCGGAATACCGTTACGGCTTGGCATATTGGACACCCGCCAAATCTGGTACGGCGGCGAGGTGGCGATCTTCTCCGGCGCGTCAATCAGCACCGAAGATGGCCAGGAAACGCGGCTCGTGCTGGTCGGCTCGGCGTCCAATCTTGTGGGCTACCGAACGAAGCAGGACGTTTCAGGCTTCTACTCGTCGTCGTTTTACGGCCTCTACGCGCTGCTCGACGCGATCCGGGAACCGAATGATCCAAAGATCATGGTGGACCACCAAATGGAGAACCTTCAGATCAGCCCGACCGATCACGCGGCCGCGGCTGCAGACCTCGCGGGCCGTGGTCTACAACTGGATTTGGGAACGGTCGAATTCCTAGCCCAGACCATGCTCGAGGTCGATGACGTCCCGCTCGCCCGCGGGGAACAAGCCAGGGTGCTGATCGGAGCGCCGCTGTGGGTCGCGACACCACCTCCGCAACCGCTCTAGCTAGCCCTCTTCACGGTCGGCTTGCGGTGAGTCGTTGGATCTCGCCGTGGGCTGCAGCCAGTGCCTGCTCGCGCTGCTTGAGTTCGGCTTTGAGCTGGCGAACCTGCTCTGTGTGGCGAGTCTGCTGCTCGCGGAGCTGGCGGCGCAACGCAGCGATGACGCTGCCCTGGCCCTCCGGGACCGGGGTCACGGCCGGCGCGGGGCGGCCGGTGGCCAGGGCACGGATGCGTTCGGCGAGGTCGGTGTGGTGGTAGATGGTCTTGCGTGTGACGCCGGCGCGGCGGGCGACGGCGTTGATGTTGATCGGCTGTTGTTCTTTGCGCAGTGCGCGCAGGGCTTTCTCGATCCGGGCGCGGGCTTCGGTCGAGCGTTGGGCAGCGTGCCGGCGCAGCCCGTCGACCGCGGCGCCGGACGGGTCGGCCGTCATGCGTGCTCGTTGCGGTGTGGTTGGTTGAGCAGCGTTTCGTGCGCGCCGCGGGTGTGAATCTGTAGCAGCGGGCCGCGGGTGGTGGTGCCGCCGCCGGCAACAGGTTCGGACTGGCCGTCCAGGCGGGTAAGGATGGCGTCGAGAGAAGCGATCTCACGGAGCCGGCCGGCGACCCAGATGTTGTCATCGGCCCATTCCCTGCCGGTGCGGGCGTGGTAGTCGGCGCGGCGGTCGGTCAGCAGTTGGGCGGTGGCTTCGCGTTGGGCGGTGAGCCGGTCGCGGTGGGTGGCGTCGGTGGCGAAGTGCCCACAGGACAGGCAGGCGTTGCCCTTGTCGCAGGTCTTGACCGGTGGGAGCAGGCACAGCCCGTTGGGTAAGACTCGGTCGGTGCGTTTGCCGAGCTGGGTGAGGTCGTAGATGTCGCGGGGGCTGATCTGGATGGCGCGGCCGTCGGCGCCGATCTTCTTGTGCTTGAGGAATTCGGCTTCGGCGGTCGCGGCGAGGGTGGCAGCGTAGTGGGCGGTCATCTCCGGGCTCTTGTGGCCGAGGTAGCGCTGTACGACGTGTAGCGGGACGCCGTCGTTGAGCAGTTCAGTGGCGCGGGTGTGGCGCAGGCGGTGGGTCTGGGTGAAGCGCAGCGTATGGCCGGCGCTGTCGGTGAGACCATGGACCTGGTCGAGGCGTTTGAGGGCGTCCTGGTAGGAGCGGTACGGGCGCGGCTGGGCGCCGCGGTGGTTGTGCCGCAGCCCGAGGAACAGGTACCGCGGCGTAAGGCCCGGGTGGTGCTGGGCGAGCCAGTCCTGCTGTTCACGGATGACGGTGAGGACAGGTTGTTCGATGGGGATGGTCGGGTCGACGCCGTCGATCTTGGTCTGCTGGTAGCGCAGCCGGGCGACGAAGGTGTCGCTGTCGCCCGGCTCGGGGACCAGGCCGGGGATCGGGGTGACCGGGTCGAAGTCGAGCATCAGGATTTCCGAGGCGCGGCGCCCGGTCATGGCCTGCAGCAGCCAAGCCCGCGCGGCTTGGGGATCGCCGAGGCCGGCGACGTGCTCGATGACGCCGGTGTCGGGGTTGGTGATGGTCACCCGCTCGCTGGTGCCGGCGCCGAGCACGTCGAGGTAGGAGAGCATGCGCTGCAGGTCCTTGGTCGCGATCCAGGTCAGCGCCCGTACGTTGCCGCGCCGGCGGGGCTGGTAGGCCGGCGCCCACAACCGGGTGTGGGCGGCCCCGATCACACGCCAACGCGGGGAGCCGGTCGCAGACGCGGCCTCGGCGGCGTGGTCGTGCATAAAGCTGTAGAAGGACTGCACATGGGACTGAACCGCGGCCACTGAGGCCGGCACCAGGGTTGCCCCGGTGCGGGCCGCGGCCGGTGAGCGCAGGTGGGCCAGGAAATCCAGGAACACCGAGCGCAGTTGCTCCTGCTCATCGGCGATCAGCGGGTCGGCGTGGTGGCCGTGCTCGAGGCAGAACCGGCCCAGGTGACCGCCGACGCTACGCAGCCGGCTGACGGCAGTGGTCCAGGTCAGCAGCTGGTGGGTCAGCGCGGTCCGCAGCCAGAACCGCAGCCCCTCCCGGAGCCAGAGCGGGCTGACGGCAACCAGGCGGATCGGCAGGTCGGCGTGCGGCTCGTGCTCCCGGCGCGGGATCCTGGGATCGGTACGCAAGTCCCAGACGTCCTGCTCCCACCACGCCACCGTGCCGGTGCGGGCCGCGACGAGCAGGTGCAGGTGCTCGGTCAACGATTGCAGGTTACGGCGGTTGCCGGGCGAGGGGAGCCGGTCGTTGCGGCGCTGGAACAGCAGCACCGCCTCCCGCACGACCGCAGCCGGCTCCAGCTCGGCCAGGCTCCGGACCGGCCGGCTGCCGCCGGCGCGGGCCGCGGCCATGGACTCGACGGCGCGGCGCCACCAGGCCAGCATCGACGGCTCGACCTTGCGCAGCCCGTCGCGCCAGCACAGCCACACCCACCACGCCAACTCCTGGCCGAGCCGGTCCGGCCCGGTGGGGGTGAAGTCGTAGTCCTTCACGCTGCGCAGGTAGTTAGCGTTGCGGGTGAACACCTGGTTGGCCGGGGCCTGGTCGAGCCGATACACCGGTCGCCGCCACGCCTCGGGCACCAGCGCCCACTGCGCGCTCCACGCGCCGGCGACCGCCAGCCCGCCGGTGCCGGGTTCGGGTGGGTCAGTACGCGGCATCGTGAAGGCCTTTCCAGCCGGCGACATAGTTCTTCCATTCGGCAATGCTGCGCATCTCGGCATCAGCGGTCACCCAGCCATAGATCGACAGGGTGGTCTGCTCGTCCAGGTGCCCGAGCCGGCGCATCACCACATGCGGCGCCAGCCCGGACAGCAGCAGCGCGGTGGCATGGGTGTGCCGGAACCAGTGCGGCGTCCAACCCTGCGGTAGCTGCCCGTCGGCGGTCCGGGTGATCGAGCGGACCTTGCCGTACACCGTCTCGACCCGCATCGGGGCGAAGCGTTTCCCCTTGGCGAGGTTGACGAATACGAAATGTGTCTCCAGGTTGGGCACCTGCAGGTCGGCGCCCTGCTCGACCAACTGCCACACGTAGGCCGAATACAAGGCCTCGAGGTCATCGCCGATGTAGATGCGCCGCGGCCGGCCCGACTTCACGCGCAGCCCGTGCGGATGGTCCTGCCGGGCCGCGATGTCCACCCAGGGGGTGCCCCCGGCGCCGATCTGTACATCACAATGCCGCAGCGACAGCGCCTCGCCCAGGCGCATCCCGGTCTCGGCCAGCACCGCGAACAACAGCCGGTCCCGCAGCGCCGACTCCGAACCAGACCAGCCGTCGTCGGTCTGTGTCGAGCACGCGTCCAAGATCAGCTGCACCTGGTTTGGCAACAACACCGGGGTGCGGTCGCGGGCGCCGCGGCGCGCGGCGTAGATTGGCCTTTGCTTATCGGGGGAAACGATCCCGGCCAGGAACGGTGTGTAGCGGGACCGGCCGCGTCGGGCGTAGGGGCTGTAGAGCCGCTCATAGGGCACGGTCAGGCCGTGGGCTTGGGCGTGGAAGCGGTAGAAGGCCAGCACGGCGGCCGAGCGGGCCTGCACGGATGCCGGGGCCAACCAGCCCGGCGGCACCCCGATCCGGTCCACCCCGGGCAGGTCACCGGTGCGGAGGTAGGTCAGGAACGCCCCGAACAAGCTCGTCGGGAAGTTGTCCCAGCAGCTAGCGGTGTCTTCCAGCAGCGTCCACCACGCCGCCAGCCCGGCCGCGTAAGAACGCAGCGTGTTCGCCGCTGCCCCGTCTTCGCGCAGGAACTCGAAGTAGTCTTCCACCGCGGACACCGGCAGGTGATCGGTCCCCACCACGGTGTAGGTGTCCGGCAACCCGTCACGTGCCACCCGCTGAACTCGTGCCATCAATGCTCAGGCGCGCCGGCTGCGTCGCTGGAATTCGAAGTCGATCACCGAGGCGTGACCCGTTGCCGCCGGGACCACCGGACGCTGCCGGCCATCGGAGGCAGGAGCCGTCCGCTGTAGCGCCAGCATTTCCTCCAGCAGGTCTTGCGGCCAGATCAGGCCCATTGACGTCAACATGCCGGGGTGTGCTGTGCGGTAGCAGCGTTCAGCCCACTTCGAAAGCAGTCTTGGCCGCTCCGGGCGCCGAGCATCCCAGCCGGGCTCAGTCCTTCCCCAGGTGCGACCCGTTGCCGGGTTGCGCCGCGTGTAGATCTGCTTGCCGAGCATCTGGTAGCGCTGCTCGGTGATCAGCCCGGTCTCGAACAGGTGCCGCACCAGCGCACTGATCGAGATACCCCACTTCAGCTTGATGTCCAGCAGGTTGAACAGGGTGACGTGCGCCGGCAACTCCGCCGCGATCGCATCACGCGGAGCCAGTAGCTCGCTGGCGAACCTACTCGCCTCGGCCTCCTCTGCCTCGCCGGTAGTTCGGCCGGTATGCATCACCAGGTGCCCAATCTCATGAGCGACCGTCCACCGGGTCCGCTCCCACGAATCGACCGCCCGGAGCACTACCAGCGGCCTCGCTCCGAACGAGCCGGTCCACGACGAGTAGCCCAGGTGCTTCTCAGCCAGCGGCCCGGACTGGTTGGTCTCCCACTCCAGCGGTGTGTCACCCACACCGCGGCTGCGGACCACGACTGGCACCCCCGCTCGCTCCAACTCGTGCATCAGGTAGCCGATCGGCTGATCCAACTCCACACCGAGCACCTCCCGCACCTGCGCGGCGACCCATTGCGAGGCCGTTCCGGACGCAACCCGCGGGAGCCTGACCGGGGGCAACCGGTCGATCGAATCCATCGTGTCCAGCAGGTCTCCCACACACGCGGAGAACTGCGCCAGGTAATCCTTCTCGCTCAGCGTCGTCGCCTTCGGAGCCCGGAACAGCAGATCCTCGGGCAGCACCTTCGAGCCCGGCGCGGTGGTGAAGAACTGCCCCGGAAACCGCAATGCCCTCACCAGATTAGCCAGGTCACCGGTGCTGATCTCGACCTGCTCAGACTGTTCCAATCGGGTCTGGCGCGGACCGCTCCAACCCATCTCCACAGCCACGGACGAAGCCTTCATTCGTCGCAAGATTCTGGCTTGCCGGACACGAGCGCCAAAAACATTCGCAGACATAGCGCTCCTACTCAGATACATAGCAGACTGGGGCGTTCAGACGCCCAGTTGCACGTCGACCTAGGTCAAGGTCGGATCGTCCTCGGCGGTGCTCTGGTAATCGCCGCCCGGGCGATCGAAGTCGTCCAGCGGCTCTGGCTCGGATCCTGTCGAAGCAGTGCTCTCCGGCTCCGCCGAACCCGGCTTCAGTGCCGGCTCCGCCGCGGCCGTCGGATCGGCCTTGGGCATGCTCACCGGATCGGGCAACGGCTCCACCGCGTACACCTGAACGAGCTTCGGGTCGTCGATGTTGGACACCGCCGCCAGTGCAGCCCCGCCCAGGTGCCCTGTCTCGATGTCCGGCCACCACAGCACATACAGGTCGTATGGCGCGGTCGCTTCCACCATCTCTACCATCTCGTCGATGGTCAGTTGCGTGTCCTCGAACAACGACGCCTGCTCCAGCATGGGCGCGATCGGTTGCGCAACTACACGAAGCCGCTCCCCGCCCTTCCCCCCGCTCAACCGCTCCGTCGGGAACTTCCGCATCCGAATCTGAGTACCACCCACAGCCGTCATCACCACCGAACGTGCTGGCCCGTCCTTGATCGCAAGGGACTGATCGATGAACGCCGCCGCATACTCCCCGTCGATCATGCACAGCACCGTGTCTCGCAAATCGGTACACATCAGCATCCCCGGAAGCGAGGCCGGCGTGGGATGCCTGAACTCGTGCCGGGCATAGGTCTCGGGAGCTGCTTCCTGAATGCAGGTGTGGATCTTCGCCAAAACAGCGCTGTGCTGCTCGACCATCGCGCGAACTACCGCCGTCGGGTGTAGTGCCATGGGGGCAATATTTCACCCCTCTGCCTACACCCTGAAGAGGACACGCCGAGCAAGCATGCAGAAATTTGATTGGGCCGGACTGTAGCTGCATGAGTCGAAGTATACATGGCTCCCACGTGTAATGACCATATTTCTACAATAGAAAATTACGCATGTCTTGATTCAGATACTGATAA
>JBDSAN010000563.1:0-3309 GCA_039922115.1 Jatrophihabitantaceae bacterium | reverse complement strand
GTACTCACCGAAGATCAGCTCGGCCAGGCTGTCCGCGCTCACCTCGACCGGCTGCTGGCCAGTATCGACGGCGTCCGCTGCCGGCCGCTGGGCAACCCCGCTGGTCGCATTGGTCAGCAATTGCTGGAAGTAGGCCGTCAGGTTGTTCGCGTAGCTGGTACTCACCGGCTGGTAGCTGGCGTAGTCGCGGGTCACCGAGCTCGTCCCGGTCTGCAGGTTCGCAACGATCGGCGGCAGCACCGGAACCAGGGTGCCGCTGCTGGCGGTTGGCCTGATCCCGTCCGGGTAATCCGCAACCTCGAAGTGCAGGCTGTCGGTGAGCAGCGCGGTCAGGTTCGGGTAGCCGAAGGTTGCCTGCTGAAAGGCCGGGTCGCTGAGCTCGGTGAGCAGATCCTGCAATGCAAGCAGGCTCAACTGCTGGTCGGCCACCTTGCCGGCGCCGGCCTGGGCCGCCCACCGGAAGAACGTCTCGACCATCGTCGCGAGCGTGGAATTGCCTTGTGCGTCAAGGTGATGCAGGTGATCGCTGACCGGCTTGGCCATCGCCTGCGGCCCGTGCACAGCCGGATCGGTGTCGTTCTCGGCGATGAAGCCGAGCACGATCTCGATCTGGTTGCCGCTCGAATCGGCAAGCGGGGCCGGACGTTCAGGCAGGCTGAACAGCCCGGCCGGGTCGGCGACGGTGAACATCGGCAGGAACTGCAACCGGGCGGTCCGAAAGTTGCCGCTGCCGTACACCGGCAGCGCCGGCCAGGCGGTCGGGGTGCCGGCGGCCAGCATCAGCCCGGGTTGCCGGCGCTGCTGGCCGGCCAGCCGGGCCTGGTGCAGGCTGCGGTAATCCGGATTGGCCAGCAAGGACGGCAATTCCAGCCGGGCGTGCCGCAACCGGCTCAGCCTGCGCACCGGTAGCTGGCTGCGTTGCTGGCGCAGTTGCGGCAGTGCTGGCTGGGTTGCGGGTAGTGCCCTGGCCAGGTAGGCATGCCCGACCTGGCGTGGGCTGTTGCTGCCGGTGATCCACGGGGTGGAACTGGCCGAGCCGAGCACGAAGCTCTCTTCCAGGGTGAACGAGAAGCTGAAATGTACCGTGAAGAAGATGATCTTCAGCTTCGCCTTGGCGGTCACGGTCAGCCGCAACTCCACCAGCGAGGGCCGGTGCGCTTCGAGCACGAAGCTGACCGAGGCGCGCGCCACGATGCTGACCTCGGCCTTGATCACCACGAAATCAACGCTGCCGTACAGGGTGCCCACGATGCCGGCGGTGCCCTGGATCCAGTAGTAGCTGTCTGGCGCGATCGAGCGGTCGTAGGGGTTGAACGGTGCGTACACCCCTCGAAGATGCCGTACACCTCGATCTTCAGGCCGGCTTTGAGCGGGCCGGCCTGGAAGTCCTTGCCCAGCCCGATCGCCAGGCCAAGGCCGGCCTCGATGACCGGTGAGAATACCCCGTTGGTGATGGGTGGAACCCGATCGGAGGTGGCGCCGGTCAGGTAGCCGAAGTAGAAGCCGCCCTCACCGATGAACGGGAAGACCTCGAGCGCGAAGGACTGGGAGAAATCCTGGTTGTGCGGAAAGCCGAGGTCGATGCGGAAGTTGCCGTTGGTGTAGATGTCGACGTGGATCAGGCCGAGGGTGATCGACACCTCGCCGAATTCCAGGTGCCGGAACATGTCGGGCACCCGCAGGTCAGCCGACAATTCCCCGATGTCATCGGTGATCTTGCGGTACAGCAACTCGAAGCGCAGCCCGGCCAGGCCACCGGCGCGCTCGCCCGCCAGCGCGATCACGCCACCGTAGAGCGACGGGTCGAAGAACACCGCGGTCAGCGAGACGGTGTCCAGGATGGTGGCGTCCAGGCCGAACAGCCAGTTGCTGTTGCCGTCATAGCGCAGGCCGGCCGAAGCCGGATCGGTGAGCGGGTTGCCAGGGCCGCTGACCGGTTTCATCGAGGCCCGCAGCGCGGTGATCACCTTCTCGACGGTGTCGAGTTCGGCAACCGGCACCGACAGCGCGAGATGCTGACCGAAGCCGACATAGCGAAGGTCGAGCAGGGTCGAGCCCTTGCCCGGCACCTCCGGGGCCGGATCGTTGAGCACGTCCCAGGACAGCGGCTCGCCGTCCTGGCCGCCGAACGACTGGCCGAGAAACTGCCCGGTCAGCTCGATATAGACCCGGCCCTCGCCGTTCACGCTCTGGTAGCGCAGCCGGATTGAGCTGAACTGGGCGAAGACCAGGTCGAGATTGATTAGGTATTCCACCGTAATTGCCGACGTCGTCAGGTTGACGATCAGCGAGAGGTTCTTGAAGTTGAGCTGGTACAGCACGTCCCAGGGCGTGGACAGCCGACGATCCGAACCCGGCAGCGCCAGGTTGATGAGGTATTCCAGGATCTCGCCGAAGGACAGGTCGCCGAACCGGATGGTGAGGATGCTTTGCTTCTCGCCGGATTTCGGATCGACCTGCTGGGTCAGCGTGGCCTGAATGCCGCGCTGCTTGTACCAGATACCGAAGCTCAGTGCGGAGTTGCTCGGCGAGAACTGGTAGCCGGCCGAGATCAGCAGGTTATACATGCTGAAGGTGCCGCGCACTGATCCGGTGATCTGCCAGGCGGTGTCGTCATCGACCAGGCTGGCCGGCGCGACCGCGGCCGGCAGCAACGCCTGGCCGGGCAGCATCAGCCGCTGCCCGGTCGGCGGCGACTGTCGGGTTCCGTGCAGGCTGACCGTCGCCGTCATCACCAGGGTCGGGCTGCCCGGGAACACCGAGAAGGTCCAGGACGTGCTCAGCCCACCCTCGAAGGTGTATTCCACCGGGGTGTTGTTCGCATCGGTGGCCAGGGTGGCGTTCAGCTTGTCGATCACCAGATCCGGGATTCCGTAGCTACCGCCGGGGATCGTGCCGCCCGGATACATGAAGTTGAGCAGCAGGTTGGTCACGCTGAGCGTGCTCTGCGGCATCAGCCCGCCGCCGAACGCCCAGCCGACCCCATCGCCGGGCGAGGCGGCGCTGAAGTAGAACAGCCCCTCGTTGATGCCGGCATAGGCGGTCAGGGTGCCTTGTAGCAGCTGCCCGTCATACTCGATATCGAAGGTTATGCCCTGAAAACTCAAGGTGATCAGCGCGCCGCCGTTGGCCTCGCCGAAGGCCAGCGTCCAGTCGGTGTCGATGTCGGTGCCGAAACCGAACGAGCGGTTGAGCACATCGACCGACATCTCCAGCCGCGAGATGTCCATCTCGATCGGCGGTGCGTAGGCGTGGCCGGTCAGCTTGTCCATCACCGAGGCCATCAGCGATTCGACCGAGACCGTGATG
>JBDSAN010000562.1:0-3734 GCA_039922115.1 Jatrophihabitantaceae bacterium | reverse complement strand
GCGCTGGCCGCCCGCGACGAGCCGCTGGTCGCGATCCTGTGGGGACGGCAGGCGCAGTCGCTGGAGCCGTTGCTCAGCGACGCGGACTGCCTGAAGTCGGTGCACCCGAGCCCGCTGTCGGCCAGCGGCGGGTTCTTCGGCTCACGCCCGTTCAGCCGCGCCAACGAGTTGCTGGTCAAGCACGGCGGCAGCCCGGTGGACTGGGGGCTGTAGTAGGCGGCGAGTTCGGTTCTAGTCGGCGAGCCGGGCAGGAAAGCCACCGGTGGCGATCGGTCCCCAGCGCAGCGGTGCGATCCGGATCAGCGACTTGCCCTGATCGAGCATTGCCTGCCGGAACTGTGCCCAGTCCGGATGCTCGCCGGAGATCGCCCGGTAGTAATCGACCAGCGGCTCGACCGAGTCGGGCACGTCCAATACCTCGGCGTTGCCGTCGACCTGAACCCAGGCGTCGCCGAAATCCTCCGACAGCACCAGCACGCTGCAGCGCGGATCCCGGCGCAGGTTTGCCACCTTCGCCCGCTCCGGATAGCTGGAGATCACCAGCCGGCCGGCTTCGTCCACGCCGCCGGTGACCGGTGAGCTCTGCGGCGCCGAGTCGGCCCGCCGGGTGATCAGGATCATCCGATGCCGGGGCCGGAGGAATTCCAGCAGTTCCGCTCGTTCGACCTCGGTGTTAGTTGCGATAGTCCGTGCCATGCCTCGATCATGCCCGTCCGGGCGAGGCCCCGCTATCGGCACCGGCGCACCGATGTCGGTGCCGGCTATTACTCTCGGGTGGCGACCGCTCCAGTACCGCGCAGAACCACCCTGAACCGTTCGACGACCCCAGAGAGATGCCCGTGGCTGACCGTTTGATCGTCCGTGGTGCCCGTGAACACAACCTCAAGGACGTCCATCTCGACCTGCCCCGGGACGCGATGATCGTGTTCACCGGCCTGTCCGGCTCGGGCAAGTCCTCGCTGGCCTTCGACACGATCTTCGCCGAGGGTCAACGCCGGTACGTGGAATCGCTGTCGGCCTATGCCCGGCAGTTCCTCGGCCAGATGGACAAGCCCGACGTCGACTTCATCGAAGGCCTGTCCCCGGCGGTGTCGATCGACCAGAAATCGACCTCGCGCAACCCGCGCTCGACGGTCGGCACCATCACCGAGGTCTATGACTACCTGCGCTTGCTGTACGCGCGGATCGGTCACCCGCACTGCCCGATCTGCGGCGAGCAGATCAGCCGGCAGACCCCGCAGCAGATCGTCGATCGGGTGCTCGAGATGCCCGAAGGTACCCGGTTTCAGGTGCTGGCTCCGGTGATCCGGGAGCGCAAGGGCGAGTACGTCGACCTGTTCGCCGAGCTGCAGGCCAAGGGCTACTCCCGGGTCCGGGTGGACGGGGTGAACTACCCGCTCACCGAACCTCCCAAGCTCAAGAAGCAGGAGAAGCACACCATCGAGGTGGTGGTCGACCGGCTGACCGCGAAGGCGACCAGCAAGCAGCGGATCACTGATTCGGTCGAGACCGCGCTCGGGCTGGCCGGCGGCCTGATCATCCTGGATTTCGTCGACCTGCCCGATGAGGATCCGCATCGCGAGCGACGGTTCTCCGAGCGGCTGGCCTGCCCGAACGATCACCCGCTGGCCATTGACGAGTTGGAACCCAGGTCGTTCTCGTTCAACGCCCCGTTCGGCGCTTGCCCGGCTTGCACGGGCATCGGCACCCGCAAGGAGGTTGACCCGGAACTGCTGGTGCCCGACCCGGAGCAATCGCTGGCCGGCGGTGCGATCGCGCCCTGGGCGACCGGTCAGAACAACGAGTATTTCCTGCGATTGCTGGAAGGTCTCGGCGATCAGCTCGGCTTCAGCGTGCAGACCCGGTGGGACCAGCTGCCGGCGCGGGCGCAGAAGGCGGTACTGCACGGCTCGGACGAGCAGGTGCATGTCCGGTACAAGAACCGGTATGGCCGGGAACGGTCCTACTACGCCAGCTACGAGGGTGTGGTGCCGTGGTTGGAGCGCCGGCACGCCGAGACCGACAGTGACTGGAGCCGGGAGAAGTACGAAGGCTACATGCGCGAGGTGGATTGCCCGACCTGCGGTGGCACCCGGCTCAAGCCCGAGATCCTGGCCGTCACGGTGGCCGGCCGTTCGATCGCCGAGGTCTGCGCGCTGTCGATCGGCGACGCGGCGCGATTCCTGGCCGGTCTGGAACTGACCGAGCGCGAGGAGATCATCGCACTGCGGGTGGTCAAAGAGATCAATGCCCGGCTCGGCTTCCTGGTCGATGTCGGCCTGGACTACCTCTCGTTGAATCGCGCGGCGGCCACCCTGGCCGGCGGCGAGGCCCAGCGAATCCGGCTGGCCACCCAGATCGGCGCCGGCCTGGTCGGCGTCCTGTACGTCCTCGACGAGCCCTCGATCGGCTTGCATCAGCGGGACAATCGCCGGCTGATCGAGACCCTGATCCGGTTACGCAACCTGGGCAACACCCTGATCGTGGTCGAACACGATGAGGACACCATCCGGGCCGCCGACTGGATCGTCGATATCGGCCCGCATGCCGGTGAGCACGGCGGTCAGATCGTGGTGTCCGGCACGCTGGATGACCTGCTTACCGCCGACGGCTCGATCACCGGTGGTTACCTGTCCGGTCGCCTGGCCATCGAGATCCCGCCGATCCGGCGGCCGGTGAGCGAGTCCCGCCAGCTCACCGTCGAGGGTGCCCGTGAGCACAACCTGCGCAACCTCGACGTGAACTTTCCGCTCGGCGTTTTCGTTGCGGTCACTGGGGTATCGGGATCGGGCAAGTCGACGCTGGTCAACGACATCCTGTACGCGACGCTGGCGAACAAGATCAACGGCGCCAAGCTGCCGCCGGGCCGGCACAAGCGAGTACGGGGTTTGGAGCACCTGGACAAGGTGGTTGGCGTTGACCAGTCACCGATCGGCCGCACGCCGCGGAGCAACCCCGCCACCTACACCGGCGTCTTCGACCACATCCGCAAGCTGTTTTCCGAGACCACCGAGGCCAAGGTTCGTGGCTATTTGCAGGGCCGATTCTCCTTCAACGTCAAGGGTGGACGCTGCGAGAACTGCGCCGGCGACGGCACCATCAAGATCGAGATGAACTTTCTGCCCGACGTCTACGTCCCGTGCGAGGTGTGCAAGGGCGCCCGCTACAACCGCGAGACGCTGGAGGTGCACTACAAGGGCAAGACCATCTCCGAGGTGCTCGACATGCCGATCGAGGAGGCTGCCGAGTTCTTCCGGCCGATCTCCAAGATCGCGCGCCATCTTGAGACCCTGGTCGATGTTGGCCTGGGCTACGTCCGGCTGGGTCAGCCCGCGCCGACCCTGTCCGGTGGCGAGGCGCAGCGGGTGAAGCTGGCCAGTGAGCTGCAGAAGCGCTCCACCGGTCGCACCATCTACGTGCTGGACGAGCCGACCACCGGACTGCACTTCGAGGACGTCTCGAAGCTGCTCGGGGTGCTGCAATCCCTGGTTGACAAGGGCAATTCGGTCCTGGTGATCGAGCACAACCTGGACGTCATCAAGACCGCCGACTGGGTGATCGACATGGGCCCGGAAGGCGGCTCGGGTGGTGGCACGGTCGTCGCCGAGGGCACGCCCGAGCAGGTTGCGGGGGTCAGCGGCTCGCATACCGGGCACTTCCTGGCCGGCCTGCTCGGCGACCGGGTCGAGGCGCCCACGGCCGTGAGCTCGACACGGCGGTCGACTACCGGCGCC
>JBDSAN010000561.1:0-5010 GCA_039922115.1 Jatrophihabitantaceae bacterium | reverse complement strand
GGATCAACCCGTTCGACCAGCCCAACGTCGAGGAAGCGAAGAAGCAGGCCCGGGCGCTGCTGGACTCCCCCGGCGAGGCCGATCAGGCCGAGCCGGCACTCACCGATGGCGCGGTGCAGGTGTTCGGGCTCGGCTTGGACCTGTCCGGCGTGACCAGCCTGGCCGAGGCGCTGCGGCGGTTGTTCGACGCGGCGCCGGAACGCGGCTACGTCTCGGTGCAGGCCTACCTGGATCGGCATGCCGATACCGCTGCCGCGCAGTTGCGGCCGGCCGTGGCCAGCCAGACCGGATTGCAGACCACCTTCGGCTGGGGCCCGCGGTTCCTGCACTCGACCGGCCAGTACCACAAGGGCGGTCACCCGAACGGGGTGTTCCTGCAGATCACCGGCGCGGTTGCCACCGACCTGGCGGTACCGGATCGTCAGTACAGCTTCGCCAGCCTGCAGCATGCCCAGGCGGCCGGCGACGCCAAGGTGCTGGCCGACAAGGGCCGTCCGGTGCTGCACCTGCACCTGACCGACCGAACCGCCGGCCTCGACCAATTGCGCAACGAGCTCTAGAGGAGTCCAGGTGAGCTTGAACACCGCCAGCGTGGGCGACGACCAGAGCCCGGCGATCAGCGCCGGCGACGGGCCACAGTTGCCGGACGGCCTGCGCTCGAATCCGCTGCGCGATCCGGGCGATCGGCGGTTGCCACGGGTGCCCGAGCCGTGCGCGCTGGTGGTCTTCGGGGTGACCGGTGACCTGTCCCGCAAGAAGCTGCTGCCGGCCATCTATGACCTGGCCAATCGCGGCCTGCTGCCGGCCGACTTCGTGCTGCTCGGCTTCGCCCGCCGGGACTGGGAGGACGGCGACTTCGAGTCACTGGCCAAGAAGGCGGCCAAGGAGCACGCGCGCACCGGCTGGAACGAGGAGGTCTGGTCCCGGCTGTCCGGTGATATCAAGTTCGTCGCCGGAGCTTTCGACGATGACGCGGCCTTCGACGAGCTGGCCAGCACCCTGGACGAGCTGCGCGAAAGCCATGGCATCAAGGGCAACGCGGCGTTCTACCTGTCCATCCCGCCCAGCTTGTTCCCGACTGTGCTCAAGCAGATGGAACGCACCCGGATGGCCGACAACGCCGCCTCCGGGGGCTGGCGGCGGGTGGTGGTCGAGAAGCCGTTCGGCCATGACCTGGCCAGCGCCAAGGAGCTGAACCACCTGGTTGACTCGGTGTTCACCGCCGATGACGTGTTCCGGATCGATCACTATCTCGGCAAGGAAACCGTGCAGAACCTGATGGCGTTGCGGTTTGCCAATCAGCTGTTCGAACCGGTGTGGAATGCCAACTACGTGGACTCGGTGCAGATCACGATGGCTGAGGACGTCGGGATCGCCGGCCGGGCAGCCTTCTACGACGCCACCGGCGCGGCCCGCGACGTGCTGCAGAACCACTTGCTGCAGCTGCTGGCCTTGACCGCGATGGAAGAGCCGGTGGAGTTCACCGCCGATGCCATTCGTACCGAGAAACTCAAGGTGTTGCGGGCGATCACGCTGCCGGCCGACCTGGCCTCCTACGCGATCCGGGGCCAGTACGAGCAGGGTTGGCTGGCCGGCGAGCGGGTGCTGGCCTACCGCGGTGAGAAGGACGTACCGGCCGAGTCGAAGACCGAGAGCTACGCCGCCGTCCGGCTCGGGATCGACACCCGGCGCTGGGCCGGGGTGCCGTTCTACCTGCGTACCGGCAAGCGGCTGCCCCGCCGGGTCACCGAGATCGCGGTGCTGTTCAAGAAGGCACCGCACCTGCCCTTCAGCCATACCGACACTGAGGAACTGGGCCACAACCAGCTGGTGATCCGGGTGCAGCCGGACGAGGGCGTGACGCTGAAATTCGGTTCGAAGGTGCCTGGTTCGATGATGGAGGTGCGCGATGTCGCGATGGACTTCCTGTACGGCGAGGCGTTCACCGAGTCGAGTCCGGAAGCCTATGAGCGGCTGATCCTCGACGTGATGCTCGGCGACGCGACGCTGTTCCCGCGCAACGAAGAGGTCGAGTCGTCCTGGCGGGTGATCGACCCGCTGGAAGCCTTCTGGGACGGTCAGGAACCGGCGATGTATCGAGCTGGCGAATGGGGCCCGAAGGCCGCCGACGAGATGCTCGCCCGCGACGGACGCTCCTGGCGTAGACCATGAGGCAGCACTACCCAGCTGATGGACTGGTTGGCCGCGATAGGACAGCGGCGGCGGCCGTGAATAGGCATATCTCCAAGGGAGGTTCGCTATGACGACGCTCTGGGATACAACTGGCACCGCAGTGGTGCAGGCCCTGGCCGCCGAGCGCCGGACCGGTGGCGCGGTCACCAGCGGCCTGGCCCTGACGCTGGTCGTGGTTTTGGAGGAGAAGGACACCGCCGAGGTCGAGGCGGCCGTCGCCACCGCGGCGGCTCGGCACCCGATGCGGGTGATCATGGTGCTGCGGCACAGCATCGACGCCCCGGTCCCCCGGCTGGACGCTGAGGTCTCGATCGGCGGCCGGTACGGTCCAGGCGAGTCGGTGGTGCTGCGGATGTTCGGCCGGCTGGCCCTGCATGCCGAGTCGGTCACCCTGCCGCTGCTGGCACCGGACGCGCCGGTGGTTGCCTGGTGGTATTCCGAAACGCCCAAGATCATCGCGCACGACCCGCTCGGGGTATTCGCCGATCGCCGGATCACCAACGTGATCCGCGACGCCGATCCGGCCGCCTCGCTGCAGCAGCGGGCGGCCGATTTCGCCCCCGGTGACACCGACCTGACCTGGACGGTGATCACCCCGTGGCGGGCAGCGCTGGCCTCGGCCTTCGACACCGCGTCGGCACCTGCCAGCTCGGTGGTGGTGTCGGGCAACCCGGTGGACCCGTCCGCGCAGCTGCTGGCCGGCTGGCTGTCGTCCCGGCTGGGCATCGCGGTGCCGGTTGAGAAGGCCGACGGCAAGTACATCTCGGCGGTCCGGCTGGAATTCGCCGACGGCCGCGAGGTGCGGATGACCAACGAGGGCTACAAGCTGCTGATGCGCCGGCCTGGTCAGGCCGACACCATCCAACCGTTCCCGCAGCGGACCACCGGCGACATGCTGGCCGAGGAACTGCGCCGGCTGGACGCCGATGAGCCCTATGCCGAGGCGCTGGGTGCGGTGTCCGGGCTGACCGAGCTGTACCAGCGGCCGGCGGTGCGTACCCACATCTGGCACGACCCGGCGCTGGCCGCGCAGGAAGGCTGAGCATCGATGGCTGCCCGTCCCGAATTGATCGTCCAGGCCGATGCCGACCGGCTGGCCAACGATGTTGCGCTGCGCACCCTGGCCAAGCTTGCCCAGGCCCAGCAGCAGCGCGGCCGGGCCGCGCTGGCGCTGACCGCGGGTTCGGTGATGGAGTCGGTGTGGGCCGAGATCGCCGACGCGCCGGCTCGGGACAGCGTGGACTGGGCCCGGGTGGACGTGTTCTGGGCCGACGAGCGGTTCGTGCCGGCCGGCTCCGACCAGCGCAACGACCGGCCGGCGAACGAGATCCTGTTCGACCGGGCGCCGTTCAACACCGCCCGGCTGTTTCCGATGCCGGCCAGCGATGGCCCGCACCCGAACCTGGACGAGGCTGCAGCCTTCTACGCCGGCCAGCTGTACGGCGCCCGCCGGCCGGACGATCCCGATGATGTGCCGAACTTCGACGTGCTGCTGCTCGGGCTCGGCCCGGACGGCCACTGCGCCTCGCTGTTTCCGGAACACCCTGGGGTGTATGACGATTCCGGTTCGGTGATCGCGGTGCGCAACTCGCCGAAGCCACCGCCGAACCGGCTATCGCTGACCTTTGACGGCCTGGCCGCGGCCAACGAGATCTGGTTCGTGGCTGCCGGTCAGGGCAAGGCTGAGGCGGTCGCGCTCGCGCACAGCGGGGCCGGCCGGGTGCAGGTTCCCTCGGCCGGACCCAAGGGCCGGTTCCGGACGCTCTGGTTGCTTGACAAGGCTGCCGCCAGCAAGCTGCCCCGGCACCCGGACAGCGGCCGGCCCACCCTCTAGTGGGCGTCCTCGCCGCCGCATTGTGCGGCCAGGTTGCTCACGACACGCCGACGAGCCTGGACAACCAGGCCGCACAATGCGGTTGAACGCTGATGGGCCGGGTTAGCTCTCGCCCCGGCGGGCTCGCAACCGGGCCAAGGCCTCTTCGAGTAGCGCGTCGCCATCGGCCTCGGACCGGCGTTCCATCACATAGGCCAGGTGGGTCTTGTACGGCTCGTTGCGTGGCGCGGCCGGCGGTGCGCTCGACTCGCGTCCGGCTGGAAAGCCACAGCGGGTGCAGTCCCAGGTGTCGGGCACCGGGGCATCCACCGCAAACGCCGGCCGGGTCTCGTGACCGTTCGCGCAGAAGAACGAGACCAGCTGGCGGGGTGCGGACTCGCCACGCTCACGCTCGCCCATCGGGCCGGCGCCTACCCGGCTGCCACGGATCGCGTTGCCACCTGCCACGTTCAACTCCCGCTGTTCACGATGGTTGGTTCACAAGCTGGTCTGGCCGAGATCACCTGCCGGCGACGCGGCAGCTGCGGGGTTATCGGGCGGCTACCTCAACTGTTCTTGTAAAGCAGGCTCAGGCCGATGATGCAGATCGCCCAGACGATGCCTGCCACCACGGTGAGCCGGTCCAGGTTCCGTTCGACGACCGATGAACCAGACAGGCTGGAATACAGCGACCCGCCGAACATCGAGGAAAGCTCGCCGCCCTTGCCGCGGTGCAGCAGCACGAGCACGATCAGCAGCAGGCTCGCTGCGATCAGAATAATCGACAAGGTGATGATCATGCGGTTCTCATCTGGGTCAACGGCCTCGTTCGGTCTCGACGGTGAGCAGCGCCGGGGATCGACGCACTATCTGCCAAGAGGATACCTGCTGGATTGCCGCCAATCCCCCGGGGCGAACCGATTGCCATCAGCTGACCTCAGCCGGTGAACGGGCCACCGGCCGCTGCCACGCAGATGCCGGCGAATTCGGTGCCGTCCAGGCTG